>NZ_JAZHLI010000038.1:0-43438 GCF_036549475.1 Aurantimonas sp. A2-1-M11
CAACTCCAGGCCAAAGCCCTTCCAGTGGACAAAAACCGCCGACGATATTCTCGAACGGGAACGACGTGCGCGGGACAAACTCGATGAAGTCCGAGGCAACAGGTAGCAAGTGTTGGACTCGGAACACTAGCGCGTCGATCCTGCCAGCTAGCGTATGGCCGCGTCGCCGCGGCGGGCCAGCCGCCGGAACAGCGGCAGCGCGGCAAGGCCCGCGCCCAGCGTGATCAGGACGGCGGCAGTGACGATCGTCCCGGTCAGGGCCGCTTCTCCGGCCGCGATCAGCACCAGCGTCGACAGCAGCGGCGCGGCATAGCTCGCCGCGCCGATCACCTGGATGTCGCCGTGCTTGACCCCGTAGTCCCAGACATAGAAGGCCCCGCCGACCGGCAGCAGGCCGAGCAGCAGGACGGCGGTCCATTCGCCGGCGGTCTGCGGCCAGATGGTGGTCTCGAAGGCGAGATGGGCCAGAAGCGACAGCACCGCCGTCACCGCGCAGAAGCCGGTGACCACGTCGCTGGGCACGTCGCCGAAGCGCCGCGACAGCAGCGAGTAGCTGGACCATGTCAGGGCGCAGAGGCCGGCCAGGCCGTAGCCGAGCGCGTGGTCCTGCGAGAAGGCCAGCGTACCGCCGCCGGTGACGATCAGCGCGGCACCGGCCAGGCCGAGGCAGGCGCCCACGACGTGGAACCAGCGCAGCCGCTCGCCGGGCAGGGCGGCCGATCCGAGGACGATCAGCAGCGGCCAGAGATAGGCGATCAGGCCGGCCTGGGCCGGCGGCGCATTGCGCAGGGCGGCGAAGTAGAGCGCGTGGTAGCCGAACAGCCCGCCGACGCCGAGGATCCATACCGCCCGCCGCTGGCGGAACACGGCGATGCTGCCGCCCCGAGCCTTGAGCGCGACGATGCCGATGAGCGCGGCGACGGGAAAGGTCATGGCGGCGAGCTGGAAGGGCGGCACCGCGCCGCTGCGCGCGGTCAGAAGGGCAAGGACCGCCCACATCAGGACCGCCGAAAAGCCCAGTATCGTTCCCATGTCCCGCTTCTCCGCTCGCCGGGACGCTCTATGCTCGCCCGGCCGGCCGCGGGTCAATGGGGCAGGGCGGGGCTGTCATGGCGCGGTGTCGGCGCATTCCCGTACCCGCCTGCCGCGCTGCGGAGACGTCAGTCGACGGAGACCGACATCGCCGACAGGGTCAGCGGTCCCACCTTGGTGGGGATGCGGGCATAGACCGGGACATAGACGTCCTTGCGGGCGATTGGTGCGAACCACAGTTCCACCGTCTGGTCCTTGAGGAACTTCAGCCCCTTGGAGGACGCATCGAAGCCGCTGACCGGGGCGATCCGCAGCTTGCAGACCACCGCCTCGCCCGAGAAGCCCCGCATGTCGTAGCGCCGCGTGCCGGCCGGCGACAGCTTGAGGTCGAGGCGCGACCAGCCATCGTAAAGCGGCAGCGTGCGCCGGCAGACCGAGGCGGGATCGCCGGTCTTGATCATCAGCCCGCTCAGCGGGTCGACCACCGAGCGCAATTGCGAGCGCTGCACCGGAATGAAGCCGGGCTTGTCGCTGGCGCGCTTGGGCCCGACCTTCGACGAAACGACCCGTCCGCCGTTGAAGGCGACGTCGCTCGACCAGCGCTTGCGATCGCTGGTATATTCGAGACCGTAGCTCTCGGCCGAAAATCCGCGCCTGGTCACCTTGCCGGCGACCCGGCTGGTGCCCCGCGTGTCGGAGACGAGGCTGCCGATGCCGGCGGAGGAGAGCGTGCCGCTGACCGAGAAGCTGCCCTCGTCGATGACGGTGTCGAAGATTGCCTGGCCCACCGGCAGGCCGATGATCGACATGCCGTAGCGCGTGGTCACCTTCTGGTCCGCCGCGTGGGCGGTCGCACCACCGACTGTCCAAGCCGCGAGCAGGGCGGCGGCGACGGCGAGAATCGGTCTGAACGTCATTGGCGGTGGCCCTTCGGCGAGCGTGTGTCTGGCGGTCCGATCGGTCAGACGGAACAAACGGCGCGGATTTGTGGCGACAAACGCGGCGCATGCGCCCGTCACGCGGCTTGACGCATCGCCTGGCCCGGACTATAGACCCGTTCGAATTTCCGGTCATACCCGATAGCGATGATCGCGCCTTTGTGGTGGCGCGTCTCGATCGGGCGTTAGGTTAATCTGAAAGGTGATCCGATGTCACGCGCCTGCGAACTCACTGGCAAGGCTGTCCAGTCCGGCAACAATGTCAGCCACGCGAACAACAGGACGCGTCGCAAGTTTCTGCCGAATCTGTGCCAGGTCACGCTGATCTCCGACGCGATGGGCCAGCGCTACCGGCTTCGCATCTCGGCGCATGCCCTGCGTTCGGTCGAGCATCGCGGCGGTCTCGACGCGTTCCTGGCCAAGGCCGATGCAGCCGAGCTGTCGCAGCGCGCCCGCCTGCTGAAGCGCCAGATTGCCAAGAAGATCGCCGAGACGACGGCCGCCTGATCAGGCGGCTTAAGGGGTCGCGCGAGCGCCCCTGAGCGTCGGCATTTCGGGCCGGTCGCCTCCGGGCGTCCGGCACACTGGTTCCATCACCCAGGTTAAAAAAATGCATTCCCTGCGTCTCTACCTGCTCCCCGTCATCGCGATGACGGGAATCGTGCTCGCGTCCAATGTCGCGGTGCAGTTTCCGGTCTTTGCCCGGATCGGCTCGCTGCAGCTGGCCGACATCCTGACCTTCGGCGCCTTCACCTATCCGTTCGCGTTTCTGGTCACCGACCTGACCAATCGCCGCTACGGCCCCGCCATCGCCCGGCGCGTGGTCTATATCGGCTTTGCCGCCGCGGTCGCCTGTTCGATCGTGGTGCCGCCGATTCTCCACGACCTCGGCTTCCTGGAATATGCGACGGCCGCCGAGCGGCTGCTGCGCATCGCCATCGCCTCGGGCGGGGCGTTCCTGGCCGCACAGCTTCTCGACATCGCCGTGTTCAACCGCCTGCGCCAGGAAAGCTGGTGGCGCGCCCCGGCCGCGTCGTCGCTGTCGGGCTCGGTGGTCGACACCATCACCTTCTTCGCCGTGGCCTTTGCGCCAATGTTCCTGTTCCTGGGACCCAATGACGGGTTCGCCCTGGAGACCGCGCCGCTGCTCGGCCTGATGGCCACCGACGCGCCCCGGTGGGTGTCCTGGGCGATCGGCGACTTCACGGTGAAGCTGTTCATCGCGATCGTCGCGCTGGTGCCCTACCGCATCATCATGCAGCGCTTCATGCCGGCCCGCCCGGTGGCGGCCACCGGCATCTGACGACGCCGCATCGGCAGGACCGAAGCACGTCTTCAGACTGGCGCGATGCGGCGATTCGCCGAGCCAGCGCGGTCGGCGTCGCGTCCTCGGACGCGCGGCCCAGTGGCCGTCAGTTGGTGCGGGCCGCGTCCTCGGCGAGGCGGAATTCCAGCAGCATGTTGCGCTGGAAGAACGAGCCGTTGTCGTCCGAGACGAGCGTCAGCCGCGTGGCGCCGCTGTCGTCGATCCAGGCATCGATCGCCTCCATGTTGTCGATCTCCTGGTCGAGATCGAAGGCGGCGATGACCGGGCCGTCGACGAGGGCGCCCGGACGGATGCCGTCCCCCGCCACGCGCCGGATCCGGATGCCGAGCCCGCCCAGCCAGCCGTCATAGCGCCGCTCCAGGAGCAGCAGGTCGCCGCCGGGCAGGAACGTGCCGTCGGAGACCTCCCAGTCCGCGTCCTTGCGCACCTTGAAGATGCCGGGTGCCCGGCCGTCGAGGATGGCGGCAAAGAGATTGCCGTTCTCGTCGATCGAGTGTTCGGCCACCGTCACGAGGGCACCGGCCAGGGGCGAGGAGGCCGGCGCTGCGGCCATCGTCTCCAGCCCCTTGTTGCTGCGCAATTCGCGCCGCGGGATCGGCAAGGGGAGCGGCGCGGGGCGGCTTGTTGCCACGTCGGGAGACAGGTCGTAGGCGGCGATCCGGTGACGGCTCTCGAAGGACACCACGGCCCGGTCTCCCGCGATCGCCATGCCCTCGGCGTCGGCCTCGCCCTTGCGGCCATAGGGCCGGCCGTCCGGGCCGAGGATGGGATCGAGGGTGGCGTCCGCAATGCCCACCGGACGGCCCGCGCCATCGCGCGCGACGCGCCCGCCCATCCAGAAGCCGGTATCGGTGGCGGCCAGGAACCGGCTACCCCCGTCCAGGAAACGGAAGGCGGAGATCCCCATCATCCGGCTGTCGTCCGACCAGAAGGAAAAGCCGCCGATGAAGTCGAGCGCCCCGAAGCGCTCGCGCGGCGCCGCCTTGTCGAACTGCACGACGGGCTCTGCGGTCACGTCGAGGCGGCTGTCGGCGCGGGCAAGGGCGCCGCCACCGGCCAGGAGCAGGCAGCACAGGGCCGTCGCCGCGGCGAGGCGGCCATGTCTTCCCGGAGCCCCCATCAACGCGCAGAGCCGCCCATGCGGCGGCGCTGCGACCGCCGGCCACCGGATTTCTCGTCCTCGAAGAGATCGGCCAGCTGCTCGGTCATCGCGCCGGCCAGTTCCTCGGCGTCGACGATGGTCACCGCGCGGCGATAATAGCGCGTGACGTCGTGGCCGATGCCGATGGCCAGGAGCTCGACCGGCGAGCGGGTCTCGATCTGCTCGATGACCGCGCGTAGATGCCGTTCGAGGTAGTTGCCGGGATTCACCGACAGGGTCGAATCGTCCACCGGCGCGCCGTCGGAGATCATCATCAGGATGCGGCGCTGCTCGGGCCGGGCCAGGAGCCGGTTGTGCGCCCAGATCAGCGCCTCGCCGTCGATGTTCTCCTTGAGAAGTCCCTCGCGCATCATCAGGCCGAGATTGCGCCGGGAGCGCCGCCAGGGCGAATCGGCGGATTTGTAGATGATGTGGCGCAGGTCGTTGAGGCGGCCGGGCTTCTGGGGCTTGCCGGCCTTGAGCCAGGCCTCGCGTGCCTGTCCGCCCTTCCAGGCGCGGGTGGTGAAGCCCAGCACCTCGACCTTGACGCCGCAGCGCTCCAGCGTGCGCGCCAGGATGTCGGCGCAGGTGGCGGCGACGGTGATCGGCCGGCCGCGCATGGAGCCGGAATTGTCGATCACCAGCGTCACGATCGTGTCGCGGAAATCGGTGTCGCGCTCCATCTTGAAGGACAGCGGCTGCATCGGGTCGATGACCATCCGGCTGAGCCGGGCCGGATCGAGATAGCCTTCCTCGAGATCGAAGTCCCAGGAGCGGTTCTGCTGGGCCATGAGCCGGCGCTGCAGCCGGTTGGCCAGACGGCCGACGACGCCCTGGAGCTGCGAGAGCTGCTTGTCGAGGAACGCCCGCAGCCGGTCGAGCTCGGCTTCGTCGCACAATTCCTCGGCGCCGATCGTCTCGTCGAAGGCCTGGGTGAAGACCTTGTAGTCGCTGTCGAGATTGAAGCTGCTCTGCGACTGGCTGGGGCGGCGGGACTCGCCGGGCGTCTCGGTGTCCTGGCTGTCGTCGTCGGAGGGATCGTCGGCGGTGGCCTCGGAGGATTCGGCCTCGGCCGCCTCCTGGTTCTCGCCTTCGCTCTCGCTCTCCTGCGCTTCGGCCTCGTCGGTGCCGCTCTCCTTCTCGGAGCCGCCTTCCTCGGAGTCGCGGGTCTGGTTGTCGCCCTGCTCGTCCTCGCTGTCGCTGTCGTCGCCCTCGTCCTCGTCGCCGAGGCTTTCGGCCATCTCCAGCGAGACCAGCATGTCGCGCATGGCCCGGGCGAAGGCCTGCTGGTCGCCGACGGTCTCGCTCAGCCGGTCGAACTTGGTGCCGGCCTTCTCGTCGATGAAGTCGCGCCAGACATCGACCAGCGCCTGGGCGCTGGGCGGGATGGCGCGGCCGGTCAGCTTCTCGCGCACCATCAGCGCGACGGCGTCCTCGATCGGCGCCTCGGCGCGGTCGGTCACGTCGGAGAGGTTGGAGCGGAAATACTTGTCCTCGAGCATCGTGGCGAGGTTGTCGCCGACGCCCCGCATGGCGTTGGCGCCGATCGCCTCGCAGCGGGCCTGCTCGACCGCGTCGTAGACCGCGCGGGCGCTGCGCCCTTCCGGCGACAGGCTGGAATGCAGGCGGGTGTCGTGGCGCGCCTTGCGCAGGGCCATGGCGTCGGACAGGCCGCGGGTGACGCCGAGATCGGTTTTGGAGACGCGCTTGGGCAGGTCGGGCAGCTTGGCGCGGTTGCCCGACAGGCCGGGGCGCTCGGAGGCGTAGGTGACTTCCAGCTCCGCGTCGCCGGCGATCGCCCGCAGGCAGCCGGCGACGGCGCGCCGGAACGGCTCGGCGTCGACCGGCTTGCGGTCCGCGGGACGCTTGTTGTCGCCGATCTTGGCCATGGCCGCCTAGTCCAGAACGAGGTTGGCGGCGCTCTCCGGCAGTTCCTCGCCAAAGGCGCGCTGGTAGAACTCGGCGACGAGCGGGCGTTCCAGGTCGTCGCACTTGTTGAGGAAGGTCAGCCGGAAGGCGAAGCCCAGGTCCCCGAAGATCTCGGCGTTCTCGGCCCAGGTGATCACCGTGCGCGGGCTCATCACCGTCGACAGGTCGCCATTGACGAAGGCCGAGCGCGTCAGGTCGGCGACGCGCACCATCTGCGAGACGATCTCGCGGCCTTCCTTGCTGTCGTAGGTCTTGGCCTTGGAGACGACGATGCCGACCTCGTGGTCGTGGGGCAGGTAGTTGAGCGTGGTGACGATGGACCAGCGGTCCATCTGCGCCTGGTTGATCTGCTGGGTGCCGTGATAGAGGCCGGTCGTGTCGCCCAGGCCCACGGTGTTGGCCGTGGCGAACAGGCGGAAGGCCGGGTGCGGGCGAATGACGCGGCTCTGGTCGAGCAGGGTCAGCCGGCCCGAGGATTCCAGCACGCGCTGGATGACGAACATCACGTCGGGGCGCCCGGCGTCGTATTCGTCGAACACCAGCGCGACGTTGTTCTGGTAGGCCCAGGGCAGGATGCCGTCCTTGAACTCGGTGACCTGCATGCCGTCGCGCACGACGATCGCGTCCTTGCCGACGAGATCGATGCGGCTGACATGGCTGTCGAGATTGACGCGCACGCAGGGCCAGTTGAGGCGCGCGGCGACCTGCTCGATATGGGTCGACTTGCCGGTGCCGTGATAGCCCGAGACCATGACGCGCCGGTTCTTGGCGAAGCCGGCCAGGATCGCCAGCGTCGTCGGCTTGTCGAACAGATAGTCGGGGTCGAGCTCGGGCACGTGCGGGTCGGACATGGAAAAGGCCGGGACCGTCAGGTCGCTCTCGAACCCGAAGGCGTCCCGCACGGAGACCGTGGTGTCCGGCAGGGGGGCCACGACATGTTCCGCTGCACTCATACTACCTCCAACGGTCCGCCGGCTCGGCCGGCCGGACCCTGTCAACACTGTCGGTTCGCGCGCGCGACCTCGCAATCCTCGACGCTCGCCACGATGCGTCTGCGCACGCTGATTGTCGGGATGTCCGGCGCCTTCCCCTCGCGCTTAGCAAAAACCTGACTGTTTCAAAAGCTTGTAGGCCTGGATGACCTCCCGCAGCTTGTCCTCGGTGCCGCGGTCGCCGCCATTGGCGTCGGGATGGAGCTGCTTGACCAGGCTCTTGTAGCGGGTGCGGATCACCTCGCCGCTCGCCTCGTCGGTGAGGTCCAGCGTCTCGAACGCCTTGTGCTCCAGCGACCGGACCTTGGGGCGGCGCGGTTGCGGACGCGGCGCGTCCTCGCCGGGGAACAGGTCGAACGGGTCGCGCATGCGGCTGTTCCACCGCTTGGCGCGCGCGGCGCTGGCCGCCTTGGCGCCATTGCCGGCGGATGTGCCATTGTGTCCCATGGTCCAGGTCGGCCGGTGGCCGGTCAGGGATTCCTTGAGATGACGCTGGATGTCCTTGTCGTTCAGGCCGGAGAAATAATTGTAGGACTTGTTGTACTGGCGCACGTGGTCGACGCAGAAATGCAGGTACTGCCCCTCATGGTCGCGGCCCATCGGCGCCTTGTACGAGCCGGCCTCGCTGCACCCTTCCCAGGCGCAGGTCGGCGCACGGCGCGGTTCCGCAGAGCGCTTGCCCTTGCGCTTGCTCTTGACGCGGATCGCGTCGAAATATTCGGAGTCGAGTTTCATCGCGTCCAATAATGGTGCCCGAGGCTGGTGCGGACAAGAATTGACATCCGGGAAAAAGCCCGAAAATGCAGAGGGTCCGCCTGCTTCGCGCAAGCTTCGCTTCGCGCCGCCAGGCGACTGCTACTACAGGAGAGTGACCGCCATGAACACCAGGGCGAAGATCGAGACCAAGCTGGCCGAGGCGTTTGCGCCGGACCAGCTCGACGTCATCGACGAGAGCCACCTGCATGCCGGCCACCATCACGCCGACAGCGACCACCACGCCACCTTCGACGGGTCCGGCGAGACACATTTCCGGGTGCGGCTCGTGAGCGCGGCCTTTGCCGGCCAGAGCCGCGTCGAGCGTCACCGGGCGATCAACCGGCTGTTGCGCGAGGAACTGGAAACCGGCGTTCATGCCCTGGCCATCGAGGCGGCGGCCCCCGGCGAGGCGCGGCGCCGCTGAGGCGGCCGCTCAGTTTCGGCGGCTGACCGCGTCGGCGTCGGTGGCTTTGCGGTCGGTGTCGGCAGCGAGGCCGGGGTCGTCCATCGCAGGCGACGGGTCGCCATCGGCGCCGTCGGTCTCGACGGGCCGCCGCCGGGGCGACCATTCGTCCGCTGCGGCCCTCGCCGCGGCGTCCTCCGCCGATGCCAGGTCCGGGTCGGCCTCCTCGACCACGTCGATGCCGTAGTCGTAATCGTCGATCTCCGGTTCCGGCGCGGCCACGACATGGCCGCCGGCCAGCGCGTGGTGGCCGCCCTTCTTGGGCGGGACCAGCACGGTGGCCGGCCGGATGCGCAGCTTGGCGATGCGGTTCTTCTCGCGCTTGAGCACGGTGAAGCGCTTCTGGAAGAAGGTGAAGGCCTGCCGCTCTTCGGGGATCGTCTGGGTCTCGTGGATCACGAGGCCCGCGATGGTGACCGCCTCGTCGTCCGGCAGGTTCCAGTCCAGCGCGCGGTTCAGGTCGCGGATCGGCACCTGGCCGTCGACCACGACCGAGCCGTCGGCCTCGGTGGTGACGCCCTGTATGTCGAGATCGTGCTCGTCGGCGATGTTGCCGACGATCTCCTCCAGAATGTCCTCCAGCGTGATCAGGCCTTCGACCTCGCCATATTCGTCGACGACGATGGCGAAATGGCCCTTGCGGCGCAGGAAGGCGTTGAGCTGGTCCTGCAGGGTCGTGGTTTCCGGCACGAACCACGGCTTGGCGCAGATCGTCAGGATGTCGACCCTGGCCGGGTCGTTGTCGACCTCGTGCAAGGCCCGCAGGATGTCCTTGGCGTGCACCACGCCGACGATGTTGTCGTAATGGGTCTGCCAGACCGGCATGCGGGTATAGGGGCTTTCCAGGATCTGCCGCACCACCTCGATCGGGCCGTCGTCGACATTGACCTGGCGCATCCCGGTGCGGTGGACCATCACGTCGGAGACTTCCAGCTCGTGCAGGTCGAGAAGGCCACCGAGCCGGTTGCGGTCGGCGTTGACCAGCGAGCCCTCGCGATGCAGCACCTCGACGGCGCCGCGCAGTTCCTCGTGGGCGGTGAGCAGCGAGGCGCCGGATTCGAGGCTGACGCCGAACAGCGCGAGAATGCGGCGCACGATCCAGTTGACGACGCCGGTGAGCGGCCCGAGCAGCGCCACCACGATGCTGACCGGCCGCGAGACGGCCAGCGAGAACGCGTCGGGCCGGGCGATCGCCGCCGATTTCGGCAGCACCTCGCCGAAGATGACGACGAGGACGGTCATGCCGATCGTGGCGTAGACGACGCCGGCCTGTCCGAACAGGCCGAGAAAGGCCGTCGTTGCCAGCGACGAGGCCAGGATGTTCACCAGATTGTTGCCGATCAGGAGCGCGCCGATCAGCCGGTCCTTCTTCTCGATCAGATTCTGGACGAGGGTCGCGCGGGTATCGCCGTTCTTCTCGTAGCTCATCAGCCGCGCCCGCGAGACCGCCGTCAGCGCCGTTTCCGAGCCCGAGAAGAAGGACGAGACGGCAATGAGCACGACGACGATGGTCAGGAGGATCCAGAGGGTCACGCTCATCGGGCAAGCTCTTCGGTCAGAAAGGTTTCGACGCTGCCGGGATCGACGTCATGGGCGATGAAGGCCCGGCCGATGCCGCGGGTGAGAATGAAGGTCAGGCTGCCGCGCCGGACCTTCTTGTCCTGGCCGATGCCGGCCATCAGTTCCGCGACGCCGAGGGGCGTTCCGGGGATCTCGGCGATCCGGGTGGGCAGGCCTACGGCGGCAAGATGCGCCGCGCAGCGATCCGCATCGCCGGGCGGGCAAAGCCCGAGACGGGCCGAGTAGCGATGCGCCAGCACGGTGCCGATGGCCACGCCCTCGCCATGCACCAGCCGCTGCGCGTCGTAGCCGACCGCCGCCTCCAGCGCATGGCCGAAGGTGTGGCCGAGATTGAGCAGGGCGCGGCTGCCGTCCTCGCGCTCGTCGGCGGCCACGACCGCCGCCTTCGCAAGGCAGCTCTGGCGCACCGATTCCACCCGCTCCGGCCCGCCGGTGAAGATCGCCTCGCGATTGTCGTCGAGCCAGTCGAAGAAGTCCGGCCGGTCGATCAGCGCCATCTTGGCGATCTCGGCATAGCCGGCGGCGAATTCGCGCGGGCTCAGCGTGTCGAGGAGGGCGGTATCGGACAGGACCAGGGCCGGCTGGTGGAAGGCCCCGATCAGGTTCTTGCCGCGCGGCGAATTGATGCCCGTCTTGCCGCCGACGGACGAATCGACCTGCGCCAACAGCGTCGTCGGCATCTGGACGAAGCCCATGCCCCGCCGCACGATCGCGCTGGCAAAGCCGGCCAGATCGCCGACGACGCCGCCGCCGAGGGCGATCACCACGTCGCCGCGCTCCAGCCGGGCGGCGATGATCTGGTCGACCACCTCGGTCAGCTGCGCGAAGGACTTGCTCGTCTCGCCGGCCGGCACGACGATCTGCACATGGTCGATGCCGGCCGCCCGCAGGGCGATCGACAGGCGCTGGTAATGCAGGCCGGCCACCGTCGCGTCGGTGACCACGGCGGCGCGCACGCCGGGCAGCCGCCGGGCGATCTCCTCGCCGGCCGCGTCGATGAGGCCCGGCCCGATGACGATGTCGTAGGACCGCTCGCCGAGGGCGACGCGAACCTGGCTGCGCGGCGCCGCCGGTGCTTCGGCGCGCGAGGGAGCCGCTTGGAGGCTGGTCATCGATCTGTCTCCGTGGCGAGGTGGCGATCCAGCGCCTCGATGATTTCCTGGGCGATCACGTCCCGCTTGACGTTGCGGGTCGAGATGATGATGTCGGCCTCGCCATAGAGGGGATAGCGCCGCTCGATCAGGCCGCGCATCACTTCACGCGGATCGTCCTGTTGCAGCAGCGGGCGATTGCCCCGACGCCGCACGCGGTCCATCAGCGTGTCGAGATCGGCCTTGAGCCATACGGTGACGGCCGAGCGCTTGAGCAGCGCGCGGGTCTCGTCATGCATATAGGCCCCGCCGCCCGTGGCGACGACCTGCGGGCCGTCGGCGACCAGCCGCGCGACGACGCGGGCCTCCAGGGCCCGGAACTCCGGTTCGCCATAGGCCTCGAACAAATCCGCGATCGACATGCGCGAGACCAGCTCGATCTCGTGATCGGTGTCGCGGAAGGGCAGGCCGAGCAGCGAGGCGAGGCGACGCCCAACCGTGGTCTTGCCGGCGCCCATCAGACCGACGAGGGTGATGGAGCGTTTGCCCAGGCGGTCCTGGAGGGTGTCGGTTCCGCCCGATGACAATTCGCTTCTCATTGCGCCTTTCGCAGCCGCCCCACTCTTGCCGTATGCAAGCATGAGGAAATCTTAAAGTTCGCAGGTTACCCCGACAGGGGCCGACCGTCTCGCTTGCGACCCGTCCCGTTCGCGCCATCAGCGAGCGATTGCCAGGGATGTCCACACCTAAGCTGAGTTCGCCAAACCGCGATGCCGACCCTCGTCCGCCTCCTGACGACCCTCCTGATCCTTGCGGCCATCATCTACGGCATCATGGCCGCGCTCGTCTACTTCGTCGATCCGACCCGCCGGGAAACGACCGTCGAGATCCCGCTGCCCCAGGCCGAACCGGTCGGCACGGGCGGCGGCCTGCGCCCATGAGCGCGGCGCCGGACACCGGCGCAGCTGCGGGCGCCGGCCTGTCGGCCCGCGAAGGTGCCGACATCGAGACCTTCCTGGAGATGATGGCGGTCGAGCGCGGCGCCGCCGACAACACCGTCGTCGCCTATCGCCGCGACCTGGAGGACGCCGCCGGCTTCATGGCGGGGCAGGGCGGATCGCTGATGACGGCGACCACCGAGGACATCCGCGCCTATGTCGGCCGGCTCGCCGCCCGCGGCTTTGCCGAGACCAGCCGCTCGCGCCGGCTCTCGGCGCTGCGCCAGTACTACCGCTTCCTGTATGTGGAGGGCCGGCGCGGCGACGATCCGACCGGGCCGATCGAGGGTGCCCGCCGCAAGCAGCCGCTGCCCAAGATCATGAGCGAGGACGAGGTCGACCGGCTGCTCGACCGGGCGGCCGCCGAGGCGGTCGATCCCGAACAGTCGCCGGCCCGCCGGGTGCGCGCCGCCCGCATGCATGCGCTGGTCGAACTGCTCTATGCCACCGGCATGCGCGTCTCCGAGCTGGTCAGCCTGCCGCGCGCGGTGCTGCGGGGCCGCCAGCGCATGATCGTGGTGCGCGGCAAGGGCGACAAGGAACGCATGGTGCCGATCGGCGAGGCGGCCCGCGATGCGCTGACGCGGCTGTCGGAGGCCATGCGCGAGGCGACGATCGCCGAAGAGGGGCGCTGGCTGTTTCCGGCCCTGTCGGAAAGCGGCCACCTGACCCGCCAGGCCTTCGCCCGGGACCTGAAGGCGCTGGCGGCCCGCGAGGGTATTCCCGCCGAGCGGATCTCGCCGCATGTGCTGCGCCATGCCTTTGCCAGCCATCTCCTGCAGAACGGCGCCGATCTGCGGGCGGTGCAGGAACTGCTGGGCCATGCCGACATCTCGACCACGCAGATCTACACCCATGTCCTGGAGGAGCGGCTGATCCGGCTGGTCACCGACCATCACCCCCTGTCGGAGCAGAGCCGCGAGTGACGCGCTGCACGCGTTTCTTGACAAGGATGCGGCACACGGCCAGTTTCCGCCGCAACACAGACGTTGAGCCGAGGGCGAGACGCGTGCGGGCTGCCGCCCCTCGCGTCTCGAGCCTTGCGGCCAGTCGGCCATCGCTTCCGGTCGCCAAAATCTCGAAGGACGGCTCGACGCCGCGCACCCATGCATAATTATCTCGATTTCGAAAAACCGGTCGCCGATCTCGAAGGCCAGATCCTGGAACTCAAGAAGATCGAGGGCAAGGACTCCGTCGACGTCACCGACGAGGTCCAGCGCCTGGAGAAGCGCTCCCGCGACGCGCTGGCCGACCTGTATCGCAAGCTGACGCCCTGGCAGAAGACCCAGGTCGCCCGCCACCCCGACCGGCCGCACTGCCTGGACTACATCGCCAGCCTGATCACGGACTTCGTGCCGCTGGCCGGCGACCGCTTCTACGCCGAGGACCACGCCATCATCAGCGGCTTCGGCCGGTTTGACGGCCGCTCCGTCGCGGTCATCGGCCAGGAGAAGGGCTCCGACACCCAGACCCGCCTGAAGCACAATTTCGGCATGGCCCGGCCCGAGGGCTACCGCAAGGCCGTGCGGGTGATGGAGCTTGCCGAGCGCTTCCAGATCCCGGTGCTGACCTTCGTGGACACCGCCGGCGCCTATCCGGGCATCGGCGCCGAGGAGCGCGGCCAGGCCGAGGCCATCGCCCGCTCCACCGAGGCCTGCCTGAACCTGCGCGTCCCGATGGTCTCGCTGGTCATCGGCGAGGGCGGATCCGGCGGCGCCATCGCCATCGCCACCGCCAACAAGGTGCTGATGCTGGAGCACGCGATCTACTCGGTGATCTCGCCCGAGGCCGGTGCGTCTATCCTGTGGCGCGACGCGACGCGGGCCCGGGACGTGGCGCAGGCGATGAAGATCACGGCCCAGGACCTGGCCGGCTTCGGCATTATCGACGGGATCGTCGAGGAGCCGCTGGGCGGCATCCACCGGGCGCCCGCCGAGGGCATCGCGGCCGCTGCCGAGAGCGTGCGGGACGCCTTTGCCGAGCTGGCCGAGCTCGACGGCGACGGCCTGCGCCGCCAGCGGCGGGAGAAGTTCCTCGCCATCGGGCGGAATCTCTAGGCCCTGTTGCGCCGGGGCAACGCGGGCCCGTTCCCTTCGGTCCGATCCTCTGCAAGGATGCTTCGGGACGACGTAGGGTTAGGGGCGATACGGATTGCAGCCTTTCGTCGTCCGACCCGTCGCCGGCAATCGATCTAATTTTGAACATTAACGATTGCTTAACGACGGGTGCGGCAGAACGGGGAAGGCATGCGACGGACTATCCTGCCGGGATATCGCCGTCGCGATGAGGCGAAGCGCTTCGCAGGCTTCGGTTCGAATCGGGACGGCCAGGTGCCGTCATATGCGATGGGGATGAGGGGATGTTCTTTCGACGCCTCGTGACGGCCGCCGCGCTGGCGACTGCCATGTTCACCATATCCGCCTGCCAGTACGAGGATCTGCTGCCCGCCGAGGCGCCGTTGCCGGCCGCTCTGGTGCAGTCGATCAAGGCCAACGGGATGGGCGTGAAGTCGCCGATCCTGGTGCGGCTCTACAAGGAGGAGTCGGATCTCGAGGTCTGGAAGCAGAAGACCGACGGCACCTACGCGCTGCTGAAGACCTATGAGATCTGCGCCTGGTCCGGCAAGCTGGGCCCGAAGAAGCAGGAAGGCGACCGCCAGGCGCCCGAGGGCTTCTACACTGTCACCCCGGCGCAGCTGAACCCGAACTCCAATTTCCATCTCGCACTGAACATGGGCTATCCGAACACCTATGACCGGGCCAACAACCGGACCGGCTCGCATCTGATGATCCACGGCTCGTGCAACTCGTCCGGCTGCTACGCGATGGACGACGAGCAGGTGCAGGAGATCTACTCGCTGGCCCGCCATTCCTTCGAGGGCGGCCAGCGCGCCTTCCAGATCCAGGCCTATCCCTTCCGCATGACGCCGAAGAACATGGCCCGGCACCGCAATTCCGAGCATTACGATTTCTGGAAGATGCTGAAGAAGGGCTCGGACTATTTCGAGATGACCCGCCAGGCGCCGAATGTCGGCGTCTGCGACCGCCGCTACGTCTTCGACCAGAGCGCCGAGACGGTGGCCGGCCTGTCGCCGACGGGCGCCTGCCCGGACTTCTCGCTGCCGGCGCAGGTCATCGCCAAGGTCCAGGCCGACCATGCCGAGGAAGAGAAGATCGCCTCGTCCTTCGCGCCGAGCGACTTCGCCGAGTCGTCCACCTTCAGCTACCGCACCGGCCAGCCGATCTCGCCCGAGGCCTATGCCCAGGAGCAGCATCGCCGCGAGGGCTATGACCGGGACGGCAACCGGATCAGCGGAAGCGGCGGCAGCTCGATCTTCTCCAGCTTCCTGAAATAGCACCGGCCGGGGCGCCTGCGTCCCGGATCGCCGGTTCCCATATTGCACGACGAGGCCCGTGGCATCCGCCGCGGGCCTCGTGCGTTTGAGGGATGGCGTATCAGCCAGGGTGGGCGCCGTCGGGGCTCACGGCCGCTCGTCCGGGGTAGGGCGGGGCGCACGCAGCGCTCGTGCCCTGAAGTCCCGATGCAGCCGGCGTGGCGGGTGGGTGACCGCCGTTTGCGGCGTCTCGATCGAGATGCGCCTCGACACCCGGCACTCGGCTCAGCTGGACGGCCCCGCTCGCGGGCACTCGGTCCATAGCAAACGAAAAGGCCGCCGGAACTGGCGTTCCGGCGGCCTCGATCTGTTCACGCCATGCCGCGTGGCTGCCTCAGACGAAGGCGCCATGGCAGTGCTTGAACTTCTTGCCCGAGCCGCAGGGGCAGGGCTCGTTGCGCCCAACCTGGCCCCAGCTGTCGGGGTTCTCCGGATCGCGGAGCAGCCCGTCGGCGGCGGTCGGGGTGAAGTTGGCGGTCAGCCGCGCGGCCCCGTCGCCCATCTCGTCGATGCCGGTCGTGGCGTCCACATGGTGGGCCTCCATCGGCGGCACCTTTGGTGCCTGCTGGCGCTCGGGCTGGACCAGCTCGACGCGGGTGAGCTGCGAGGTGGTGCGCTCGCGCAGATTGCCGAGCATCGCCTCGAACAGCTCGAAGGCCTCGGACTTGTACTCGTTCAGCGGGTCCCGCTGGGCGTAGCCGCGGAAGCCGACGACCGAGCGCAGATGGTCGAGATTGACCAGATGCTCGCGCCACAGGGCGTCCAGGGTCTGCAGGACGATGTTGCGCTGGACGTAGTTCATCACCTGCGGGCCGAAGCGCTCGGCCTTGGCGGCCGCGGCGCGGTCGGAATGCTCGCGGATGCGCTCGCGGATGTCGTCCTCGGCGATGCCCTCCTCGTTGGCCCATTCGGTGATCGGCAGATCGAGATTGAGGTATTCCAGCGCATCCGCCTTGAGCGCCTCGGTCTCCCACTGCTCGGGATAGGCCTTTTCGGGGATGTGCCGCGAGACGATGCCGTCGATCGTGGCATGGCGCATGTCCGCCACCGCCTCGTCGAGCTCTTCGGAATCCATCAGCTCGATGCGCTGCTCGAAGATGACGCGACGCTGGTCGTTCATCACGTCATCGTATTTCAGGAGGTTCTTGCGGATGTCGAAATTGCGCGCCTCAACCTTCTTCTGGGCCTTCTCCAGCGCCTTGTTGATCCAGGGATGGACGATCGCCTCGTCCTCCTTGAGGCCGAGCTTGGTCAGCATCGAATCCATGCGGTCGGACCCGAAGATGCGCATCAGGTCGTCCTGCAGGGACAGGTAGAACTTGGAGCGGCCTGGATCGCCCTGGCGGCCGGAGCGGCCGCGCAGCTGGTTGTCGATGCGCCGGCTCTCATGGCGCTCGGTGGCGAGCACGTAGAGGCCGCCGGCCTCGATCGCGATGTCCTTCAGGCGCTGGATGTCGGCCTTGATGGCCTCTTCCCTGGCAGTGCGCTCCGGCCCCTCGGCCATGTCGGCGAGTTCGCGGTCGATCCGCATCTCGGCATTGCCGCCGAGCTGGATGTCGGTGCCGCGGCCCGCCATGTTGGTGGCGATCGTCACCGCGCCGGGCACGCCCGCCTGCGAGACGATGTAGGCCTCCTGCTCGTGATAGCGCGCGTTGAGGACCTGGAAGTCCTTGAGCCCGTCGCGGCGCAGGCGTTCGGCCAGCAGCTCGGACTTCTCGATCGAGGTGGTGCCGACGAGGATCGGCTGGCCACGCCTGGCGCAATCCTGGATCTCGTGGCTGATCGCCCGGAACTTCTCCTCGACGGTGCGGTAGACCTCGTCGTCCTCGTCGAGGCGCTGGATCGGAAGGTTGGTCGGGATCTCGATGACGTCCAGGCCGTAGATGTCGCCGAATTCGGCGGCTTCCGTCTGGGCCGTACCGGTCATGCCGGCCAGCTTGTCGTACATGCGGAAATAATTCTGGAAGGTGATCGAGGCCAGCGTCTGGTTTTCCGGCTGGACGGTGACGCCTTCCTTGGCTTCCAGCGCCTGGTGCAGGCCTTCCGAGAAGCGGCGGCCCGGCATCATGCGGCCGGTGAACTCGTCGATGATCACCACCTCGTCGTCGCGCACGATGTAGTCCTTGTCGCGCTGGAACAGCGCGTGGGCCTTCAGGGCGTTGTTGACGTGGTGGACGATGGCGACGTTCTCGATGTCGTAGAGCGAATCGCCGACGAGATGGCCGGCGGCCTCCAGGAGCCGCTCCAGCTTCTCGGTGCCGTCCTCCGTGAAGGTGACGCTCCGCTGCTTCTCGTCGATGTCGTAGTCGCTTCTGTCGAGCTGCGGGATGAAGCCGTTGATGGTCATGTACAGCTCGGACCGGTCGTCCAGCGGGCCGGAGATGATCAGCGGCGTGCGCGCCTCGTCGATGAGGATCGAATCCACCTCGTCGACGATGGCGTAGCGATGGCCGCGCTGGACCATCTGGCTGCGCTCGTACTTCATGTTGTCGCGCAGATAGTCGAAGCCGAGCTCGTTGTTGGTCGCGTAGGTGACGTCGCAGGCATAGGCCTCGCGGCGCTCCTCGTCGGACATGCCGTGGACGATGATGCCGACGGTCAGGCCGAGGAAGCGGTACAGCCGGCCCATCCACTCGGCGTCGCGCCGGGCGAGATAGTCGTTGACCGTGACGACGTGGACGCCCTTGCCCTCCAGCGCGTTCAGATAGACGGCGAGGGTGGCGACCAGGGTCTTGCCCTCGCCGGTCTTCATCTCGGCGATGGCGCCCGAATTGAGCACCAGGCCGCCGATCATCTGCACGTCGAAGTGCCGCATGCCGAGGGCGCGCTTGGCACCCTCGCGCACGATGGCGAAGGCCGGGATCATCAGATCGTCGACGGTCTTGCCGTCTGCGATCTCGGCGCGGAACGCTTCCGTGCGAGCGCGCAGCTCGTCGTCGGTGAGGGCGGCGAACTCGTCTTCCAGAGCCGCGACTGCCTTGACCCGGGCGTCGTAACGTCGAACGAGCCTGTCATTCGACGAACCCAGCAACTTACGGGCGAGCCCGCCAAAACTGACCATAACCGGTCCTTCCAGAATATATCGAGCTGTCAATGCCGTGGCCGGCTTGCAGGCCACCGATCCTGCCAGAGTGCAGAATTTCGGAAGGCTTCAAACTTTGCGGAAGTCGGCTGGACTTTCGGTTGGCGCGAGAGATAAGAGGGGGCCAAACCGATGTCAACGGCGTGCCCGGGAGGCAACCGCGCCGTCGGGCCGGGACCAGCGGACGCGGCCACGCCTCTTGCCGTGGCCAGCTTCGGCCCTCTCTCCCATTCCCTCGGACTGCCCATCCACAGCAATCGCAAGGACGTTCTTTGCCATGAATACCGCTTTTCGTTCGACCCTCCTGGCTGGCGCGCTGGCCATCGCCGCCTTTGGCTCCCCCGTCCATGCCGCCGACGACGACGTCGTCGCCAAGGTTGGATCGGAAGAACTCACCGAGCGTGACCTGAAGGCCGCCGCGACCGAGGTCGGCGAGCAGTTCGCCCGGATGCCGCCCGAGCAGCGCAAGCTTGCGGTCCTGTCCGCCCTGATCGACATCAAGGTTCTCGCCCACCAGGCCGAGGCCGGCAACCTGCAGGACGATGCGGACGTGGCCGCACAGCTCGACTTCCTGCGCGACCGTACGCTCCACAATGCCTATTTCGCCCGCAACGGCGTCGACACGATCACCGACGAGGAGCTGAAGGCCCGCTTCGACAAGGAAGTCTCGGCCATGCCGGCGACCGAAGAGGTGCACGCCCGCCACATCCTGCTGAAGACCAGGGAAGAGGCCGAGGCTGTCATCGCCAAGCTCGACGGTGGCGCCGATTTCGTCGCACTCGCCAAGGAGAGCTCGACCGGTCCGTCGGGTCCCGAAGGGGGTGACCTCGGCTTCTTCAGCGCCGGCCAGATGGTGCCGGAGTTCGAGAAGGCGGCCTTCGCCATGGAGCCGGGCAGCTACACCAAGGAGCCCGTCGAGACCCAGTTCGGCTGGCACGTCATCAAGGTCGAGGAGAAGCGCGAGGCGCCCAAGCCCGAATTCGACACGGTGAAGGACCAGGTGCGCCAGGTCGTGCTGCGCGAGAAATACATGGAGCTCGTCCAGAAGGCCCGCAGCGAGCTGACGGTCGAATATGTCGACCCGGAGATGAAGAGCCAGGTCGAGGCGCTCGAACAGGCGATGGAGCCCGGGGCGGCCGCGCCCGAGGCGCAGTAGGCGTTCCCGGCAACCATGACCACACCGGTTTCTCCCCTGGCACCCGCGGATATCGCCGCGCTGCCCCCGATCGAGGGCATGCGCATCGCGACCGCCGCGGCGGGGATCAAGTACAAGGGCCGCACCGACGTCCTGATGATGGTGTTCGACGCGCCGGCGACGGTTGCCGGCGTCTTTACCACCTCGCGCTGCCCGTCGGCCCCGGTCGACCATTGCCGGGCGAGCCTGTCCGGCGGCACGGCGCGGGCCGTCGTCGTCAATTCCGGCAACGCCAACGCCTTTACCGGGCGGCGCGGCCGGCAGGCGACGGAAGCCACCGCCGAGGCGGCGGCCGACGCGGTCGGCGCCGCGCCCCACGAGGTCTTCCTGGCCTCCACCGGCGTGATCGGCGAGCCGCTGGACGCCGACAAGTTCACCGGCCTGCTGGCAGGCCTTGCCCAGGAGGCGCAGGCCGATGGCTGGCGCGCCGCGGCCGAGGCGATCATGACCACCGACACCTATCCCAAGGTGGCCACCCGATCGGTGGCGATCGACGGGGTGACGGTGACGATCAACGGCATCGCCAAGGGCGCCGGCATGATTGCCCCGGACATGGCGACCATGCTGTCCTTCGTGGCGACCGACGCGGCCATCGCCGCGCCGGCCCTGCAGGCCATGCTGGCCGAGGCGGTGGCGCCGAGCTTCAACTCGGTGACGGTCGACAGCGATACGTCCACCTCCGACACGCTGCTGCTGTTTGCCACCGGCGCGGCGCGCGAGCGTGGCGGCGCCGAGATTGCCGATGCGGGCGATCCGCGGCTGGACGCATTTCGCACGGCGCTGGGCGAATTGCTGCTCGATCTCGCCCGGCAGGTCGCCCGGGACGGGGAAGGGGCCCGCAAGGAGATCCAGGTCACCGTCGAGGGCGCGACGAGCGACGCGGCGGCCAAGCGCATCGCGCTGTCGATCGCCAATTCGCCGCTGGTGAAGACGGCCGTCGCCGGCGAGGACGCCAATTGGGGCCGCGTGGTCATGGCCGTCGGCAAGGCCGGCGAGGAAGCCGACAGGGACCGGCTGGCGATCCATTTCGGCGACATCCGCGTAGCGGTGGACGGCGAGCGCGACCCCGACTATTCCGAGGACGCGGCCGCGGAGGTCATGCGGCGGGCGGAAATCCCCATCCGGGTCGATCTCGGCCTGGGGCGGGGCCGCTGGACCGTCTACACCTGCGATCTGACCAAGGAATATGTCGCGATCAATGGCGATTACCGAAGCTGAGAAGATGCGGCAGCTGGCCGTGGTGCGCCGCCTCGAGGCGGCGGGCTTCCGCGCCTGGCCGGCAACGGCGACCGGGTTCGACGGGACCTGGGCGGTGCGGGCCACCGCGTCCTTTCCGGCCAAGCGGCTGAACTCCGTCAACCCGCTCGATCCCTCCGACAATTCCGACATTCCTGCCCGCCTGCAGCGGGCGGCCAAGACCTTTGCCGAGCATGGCCGCTCGATCATCGTGCGCCAGTCGCCTCTGGCGCCGCCGGACCTCGTCTCCCATCTCGACGCGGAGGGCTGGTCCCGCTTCGACGAATCCCTGGTGATGACGGCCGATCTCGCCAGTCTCGACCTGTCCGTCGAGGTCGAGCGCATCCCCATCCGCGACATGGAACGCTATGTGGAGGCGAGCCTGACGGTCCACGAGCGGGCTCGGTCCCTGCGCTCCGGCCTGACCGGCGTCCTGGAATCGATCCGCCCGCCGACGGGGCTGTTCGTGCGCGAGAGCGCCGACGGCGCGCCCTTCGCCGTCGCCCTGGCGATCCACGACAACGACCTCGCCGGCCTGCTCGACGTCGCCGTGCGTCGGAGCGAGCGCCAGCGCGGCGTCGGCCGCGATCTGGTCCGCACGGCGCTGCGCTACACCGCCCACAAGGGCGCCAAGACCGCCTGGGTGCAGGTGGAGGCCGACAACGTCGCCGGCCTGTCGCTCTACCGTTCGCTCGGCTTCACGGAAGCCTATCGCTACGTCTATCGCGCCCCGCCGGACGGCGGCGCGTGAGCGGGCCGGGGCAGCGCCTGCTGCTGGTCGTGGCCTGCGCACTCGTCGATGCCGACGGGCGCATCCTCATCGCCGAGCGACCCGCCGGCAAGGCGCTCGCCGGCCTGTGGGAGTTTCCCGGCGGCAAGGTCGAGGCCGGGGAGACGCCCGAAGCGACGCTGATCCGCGAATTGCGCGAGGAACTGGGCATCGAGACCCGGGCGGCCTGCCTGGCGCCGCTGACCTTCGCCAGCCATTCCTACGACGAGTTTCACCTGCTGATGCCGCTCTATGTGTGCCGGCGCTACGAGGGGATCGCCATGCCCCGCGAGGGCCAGCGGCTGAAATGGGTCCGGCCGACGCAATTGCGCGACTATCCGATGCCGCCGGCCGACGAGCCGCTGATCCCGCATCTGATCGAGCTTCTGTAGGCCGCGCTCCGCGTGCGCCGGGAAGGCTTGCCATGGGGCAGGCCGCCCCGTCTTAAGGGCTCCTTCACCATCCGCAGGCATGATTCCACCTCAGGCCATCTGCCTTGCGAGGGGATCATGCGCAATATCTACCTGGACGAGGATCGGATCGCGGACATTCCGGCCACCGGCACGGGCCTGTTCCGCGCCACGCTCGCCTTCGGCGCGCTGGCACTGGTCCTGTCGCTGCTGGTGCCGCCGATCGCCGAGCGCGGCGTGCGCTATGTCGCCGGCGTCGACGGCCCGCAACTCGACATGATGGCCACCGGCTCGATCGCCCGGCCGAGCGAATACACCCTGCGCCGCAGCGTGCTGCAGCCCGCCAATGCCGCCCCTTGCGTGATCTACGCCGACGGCCGGCGCCATGGCGGCTGCTGAGGGCGGTGACGCGGCACCGCGCAGGCGCGGGTTCCGGCGGCTGGCTCGATGGGGAACGGGTAACCTACGCCGTCACTGCAGCAACCAGAAGAGCGTGCCGAAGACGATTGCGAACACCAGGATCAACCCGACCATGCGCACCGTGCCGTCGATCATGTTGGCGTCGAACACGTAGTCCATGAAGCGTGGCCACGGCCTGCCGTGGCGCTCATTCTGCGTATCGTTCTCTGACGCCATTGGGTCTTGTCCCTTCTCAAAACATCGTTCGCCTGCCGATGGCAGCGTCGGGTGAACAGGCGCACAGGCGCACAGGCGCCCCCACCTCACAGCTCCCCCGAGCGGTCCTTCAGGGCGTCGGCGAGGCTGGCGCGCGCGCTGCCGGGCTTGAGGGGTTTCTGCTGGCTCTCGTGGGGCCGCCAGCCCGACAGGTAGATGACGTCGAAGGTCGCGCGGATGCGGCCGTCGGGGTCGCAGAAGCGTTCGGCGTAGATTTCCGCGGCGCGCAGGAACAGCCGGCGCGAGGCGGGACGGCGGGAGCGCTCGACCAGCATGTTGGCCATGCCCATGGCGCGCAGGTCGCCCATCAGCTCGAACAGAGAATCGTAGCGCACGGTCAGGCGGTCCTGGTCGGTCACCGGCAAGGCGAAGCCGGCGCGCTGCAAGAGGCTGCCGGCATCGCGGACATCGGCGAAGGGAGCGACGCGCGGCGAGACGCCGCCCAGAAGCTCGGCCTCGGCGGCAAACAGCGACGCGCGCAGTTCGTTGAGGGTGGCGCCGCCCAGGAGCGCGCAGAGGAACAGCCCGTCGGGCCGCAGCGCACGCCGGATCTGCACCAGCGCGCCCGGCGTGTCGTTGGTCAGGTGCAGCGACAGGGTCGAGACGATCAGGTCGACGCTCTCGGCGGCCAGCGGCAGCATCTCCTCGTCGCCGACGCAGGCCATGGTGTCGTCGCCGATGAGGTCGGGCAGGCGTTCGATGCGCAGGACGCGGCCCGCCTGGCCGCTCTTCGACAGAAGGTCCGCCATCTCGCCGGTGTGGCCGCCCAGATCGACCGCGACGTCGAAATGCCGGTCGACCAGCGACAGCCGGTCGGCGAGCTCGGCGGCGATCGCGCGCAGCAGGAAGTGCGGGCTGTCGGAGGTCGCGGCCCGGTGCCAGCGCCGGCGCCGGCGGTCGAGGAGCGCCCGGTCGAAGACGATATGGTCGGGAGCGTCGGGCATGATGGTCTCGGTTTCGGTCAATCTGGTCGGGCGCGGCGACTGGCGCTTGTAGCTTGTCGCAGGTGGAGTATCGTCAAGGCGAGGAGGCGCGACCGGCTTCGCGGTTCGGGGAGGAAGCCGATCGGCCCTGCGGGCATTGCGCACCAGGGACGGGCTGGAAGGATGAGCTTATTCAGGCGCGGTTCGGCGGCGATCACCGGCTCCATCGGCCGGCTCCTGTTCCCGCCCGTGTGCCCGGGGTGCCGCGCGGCGGTAACCGGCGCGGGCACGGTGTGCTGCGAATGCTGGCCGAAACTGCGCTTCATCGAGCGTCCCTATTGCGAAGTGCTAGGGCTACCCTTCGCCTACGATCTGGGCAAGGGCTTCCTGTCCGCCGAGGCCATCGCCGAGCCGCCGCCCTTCGCGCGGCTGCGCGCGGCCGTGCTCTACGAGGATCTCGCTGCCCAGCTCGTCACCTCGCTGAAATATGCCGACCGCACCGATCTGGTGCCGCTGATGGCCGGATGGATGGCGCGGGCCGGGGCCGACCTGATCGCCGACGCGGACGTCGTGGTGCCGGTGCCGCTGCATCCCGGCCGGCTCTGGCGCCGGCGGTTCAACCAGTCGGCGGAGATCGCCCGGCTGGTGGCGCGCGGCGCCCGGCTGTCCTACTCGCCCCTGTCGCTGAAGCGCGTGAAGACGACGCGCACGCAGGTCGGGCTCGGGGCGGCCCAGCGCCGGGAGAACGTGCGGGGCGCCTTCCAGGTCGCGGCTGCGCGCCGCGCCGAGCTGGAGGGGCGCCGGGTGCTGCTGGTCGACGACGTCTATACGACCGGCGCCACCGTCGCGAGCGCCACGCGGGCGCTGCGGCGGGCCGGGGCCATCGACGTCGACGTCCTCACCTTCGCAAGGGTTGCGACCGGTACCGAGTGAAGCCATATGCGGCTCCACAACAAGCCGGGACCGATGTTTCATGCCGAATGTGACGATCTACACGCGCCAGCTCTGCGGATTCTGCGCGCGCGCCAAGCAGCTTCTCGACCAGAAGAACGTGGCGTATGAAGAGAAGGACGCATCGTCCTCGCCCCAGCTGCGTCAGGAAATGCGCGAGCGCGGCAAGGGCGCCGCGACCTTCCCGCAGATCTTCATCGGCGAGACCCATGTGGGCGGCTGCGACGAGCTCTATGCGCTGGAGCGCGCCGGCAAGCTCGATCCGCTGCTGGCCGGGTGACGCGCCGGCCATCCGGCGCTAGCCTCCTGACGGGCAACCTCCTGAAGGAAACGCCATGACGATCTTTCGCGCCGCCGTCCTGCAGATGCGGTCCGGCCGCGAGCCCGAAGCGAATGCCGAAGCGCTCGAAGCTCTCGTGGACGAGGCCGTCGCGCGCGGGGCGAACTACGTCCAGTCGCCGGAGATGACCGGCATGCTGCAGCGCGACCGGGCCGCCCTGATGGAGCGGCTGCGCGCCGAGGACGACGACCTCCTGGTTGCGACCGCGGCACGCCTGGCCAGCCGCCACGGGATCCATCTGCATCTGGGGTCGATCGCGGTGGCGCTGGCCGACGGGCGCGTCGCCAACCGGGCGCTGCTGTTTGCGCCGGATGGCACGCGGACTGCCCGCTACGACAAGATCCACATGTTCGACGTCGATCTCGACAATGGCGAGAGCTGGCGGGAATCGCGCACCTATCGCCCGGGCGGCGAGGCGGTGCTGGCCGATCTGGCGCTGGCCGGCGGGACCGCCCGGCTCGGCTTCGCGATCTGCTACGACATGCGCTTCCCGCATCTGTTCCGCGAGGAGGCGCTGAACGGTGCCGAGATCCTGACCGCGCCGGCCGCCTTCACCCGCCAGACCGGCGAGGCCCATTGGCACGTGCTGTTGCGGGCGCGGGCGATCGAGAACGGCGCCTTCATGATCGCCGCCGCCCAGGGCGGGGTGCACGAGGACGGGCGCGAGACCTATGGCCATTCGCTGATCGTCGATCCGTGGGGCCGGGTGATCGCCGAAGTCGACGGCAACGAGCCGGGTGTCGCCGTGGCCGAGATCGACACGGCCGTCGCCGCCGCCGCCCGCGGCAAGGTGCCCAATCTGAGGAATGCGCGCCGCTTCACCGTTGGAGACGCCACTGTCGCCGTGACCGGCGCGCGCGAGGCGGCCGAGTGATCAGTTTTGCGCTGCGCTGCCAGCCCGCCTCCCACGCATTCGACGGCTGGTTCCGATCGGGCGACGATTTCGAGCGCCAGGTCGCCGGCGGTCTCGTGACCTGTCCGGTCTGCGGCACGACGGACGTTTCCAAGGCCCTGATGAAGCCGGCCCTGGCGAAGGCCGGGCGCCGGGCGCCGGCGCAGGCTGGCGACAACGCACCGTCCGCGGCTCCGGATGGCGCGGCGCGCTATGCCGGGGGCGAGGCGGCGGCGGCCTATGCCAAGCTGCAGGCGATCGCCCGCGAGCTGCGCGCCAAGTCCGATTATGTCGGGCCGAAATTCGCCGAGGAGGCGCGCCGCATCCATTACGGCGAGAGCGAGCAGCGCCAGATCTACGGGGAAGCCTCGCCCCAGGAGGTCAAGAGCCTCGGCGAGGAAGGGATCGCGGCCTTGCCGCTGCCGCCGCTGCCCGAGGACAAGAACTGACGGAAAGCCGATCGGGTCAGTTGGAACGTTTTACGCGCTGGTCGGGTCGCACGCCGCGTGGGTTCAATCCGGCAGAGCGTCCTGCTGGGGTCGTTTTGCGTCCCGGGGGGACGCAGGGATTTCAGCCGCGGGCGGTCCGCGCCAGGGTCACGCCCTTGTGCCGCCGCGAGGCGCCGTCTTCGAACAATCCCTGCTCGGTCGCCTGGGTATAAAGGAGATCGCCCTTGGCACCGGCGATGACCCTGAGGTCGGAGAGGTCGCACAGGGTGGCGATCTGGAAGGCCAGGCCGCGCAGATGCACCCGGTTGTAGCAGAAGAAGGCGAGGCGGGCCCGGGTCGGGCCCGGGATCTCGCGGATCAGCGCCTGCTTCGTGGCGTCGTCGGATCGCAGGAGAAGCGCGAGGATCTCCAGATGGACAGGACAGTTGGCCTCATTGGGGATGCTGTCTGATCGCGGCGATACCATGACGTCCTCTTGGATGTTTACACGTGCTGGTTCTCAGCTCCATGATGCATGTCCGGGTACGCCCACGGCGCCCGCAGCACGAGCCTCGCATCGCAGGCTTGCCCGCAGCTTGCACACGGATCCGCGAGGCTGCCGTCAGGCTGTCGGACGACGCGCCAGGACCATGTAGTTGACGTCGGTGTCGCGCGAGCGTTTCCAGGCGTCGGCCAGCGGGTGATAGACCACGCCGACCTCGTCGATCATCGACAGCCCCGCGGCCTCGACCGGATCGGCGATCTCCTTCGGACGGACCAGCCGCTCGTACTGATGCGTGCCCTTGGGCAGCCAGCCCAGCACGTATTCCGCGCCGATGATGGCGAAGGTCAGCGCCTTGAAGGTGCGGTTGATCGTGGCGACGAACAGCAGCCCCCCGGGCTTCACCATGGACGCGCAGGAGGTGAGGAACAGGTCGACGTCGGAGACGTGCTCGACGACCTCCAGCGCCAGCACAACGTCGAAGGTCTCGCCGCCCTCGGCGATCGCCTCGGCCGTGGTGGCGCGGTAGTCGATGTCGAGGCCGCTCTCGGCCGCGTGCAGCCGGGCCACCTCGATGTTGGTCTGCGACGCGTCGGCGCCGACGACCTGCGCCCCGAGCCGGGCCATCGGCTCGCAGATCAGCCCGCCGCCGCAACCGATGTCGAGCACCGAGAGGCCGGCGAAGGGCTTGTCGGTGGACAGGTCGAGGGCGAAGATCATCGCCAGCTGCTCGCGGATGTATTCCAGCCGCACCGGGTTGAACTTGTGCAGCGGCTTGAACTTGCCGACCGGATTCCACCATTCTTGTGCCAGGCGCGAGAACCGCTCGACCTCGGCCGCGTCGATCGTCGTTCCGTCGGATGCGCTCATCTCGTCCTCGTTGCCTGTCATGGTGGTTCGGGCATGTTCGCTCCGGCCGGCCAAAGTCAAGCATGGCGGCCCGGCGAAGGCGAGGCAGGCGACGGTCCGCACGGCGTCGCGACATTGCGGTTTGAGGTCGCATCGGCTAGGGAACCCCCGCCCGCAGAGTGCGGGCCCCTCCGGACAGGTCTGGCCGTCGCGCGCGACCGGCTCTGGTTCGGGGTCAGTCCACCCGACGTCCCGTCGCACCACCGAATGCCCATCCCATGGCCCGACTCGTCCTCAAATTCGGCGGCACCTCCGTCGCCGACCTCAACCGCATCCGCAACGTCGCGCGGCATGTGAAGCGCGAGGTCGATGCCGGCCACGACGTCGCCGTCGTCGTATCCGCCATGGCCGGCAAGACGAACGAGCTCGTCGGCTGGTGCCGCGAGGCCTCGCCGATCCACGACGCGCGCGAATACGACGCGGTGGTCGCGTCCGGCGAGCAGGTGACCGCCGGTGTCCTGGCGATCACGCTGCAGTCCATGGGCATCAATGCGCGGTCCTGGCAGGGCTGGCAGGTGCCGATCCGCACGGACGGCGCCCATGGCGCGGCCCGCATCCAGGAAATCGATTCGTCCGAGATCGTCAGGCGCTTCGGCGAGGGACAGGTCGCCGTGCTCGCCGGCTTCCAGGGCATCGCCCCCGACAACCGCATCGCGACGCTGGGGCGCGGCGGGTCGGACACCTCGGCGGTGGCGGTGGCTGCGGCCATCAAGGCCGATCGCTGCGACATCTATACCGACGTCGACGGCGTCTACACCACGGACCCGCGCGTCGAGCCCAAGGCCCGGCGCCTAGCCCGCATCTCCTTCGAGGAAATGCTGGAGATGGCCTCGCTCGGGGCCAAGGTGCTGCAGGTGCGTTCGGTGGAACTGGCCATGGTCCACAAGGTGCGGACCTTCGTGCGTTCTTCTTTCGAGGACCCGGACGCGCCCGGCATGGGCGACTTCGACAACCCGCCGGGAACGCTCATTTGCGACGAGGATGAAATCGTGGAACAGCAGGTCGTCACAGGCATCGCCTACGCCAAGGACGAGGCGCAGATCTCGCTGCGGCGGGTCGAGGACCAGCCGGGCGTCGCCGCGGCGATCTTCGGGCCGCTCGCCGCCGCCGGCGTCAATGTCGACATGATCGTCCAGAACATCTCCGAGGCCGGCACCTCGACCGACATGACCTTCACGGTCCCGGCCGGCGACCTGGCCAAGGCGACCGCCGTCCTGGAGAAGGCCAAGACGGAGATGCGCTACGACGCGATCCAGAGCGAGCAGGGCCTGACCAAGGTCTCGGTGATCGGCGTCGGCATGCGCAGCCATACCGGCGTCGCGGCCACCGCCTTCAAGGCGCTCGCCGACCGCGGCGTCAACATCCGCGCCATCACCACGTCGGAGATCAAGATCTCGATCCTGATCGACGGCGACTACACCGAGCTGGCCGTGCGGGCGCTGCACTCGGTCTACGGCCTGGACAAGGCCTGACGGCGAGGCGGCGAAAGCCGCCGGCGCCGGGTCGCCGGGACAGGCCTGCAACCGGTCCGCGAGGGAAAACCTGTTGCTGCCTTCCCATCGGGTTCTGTCGGCGCACCTTTATGTGATCTGATACGGGTAGGGGGGATCGTTCGCCCGGCCGGAATCATCGGTCGGGCGTCGGCCACCTGGAACGGGACACCGCGTTGAACAGAAGCGACATGTCAGGGCCGCGCGTTCTCATGCGCCGTATCCGGGAGCTCATGGTCGAGCCTCTCGACCCGCAGGCGCGTCTCGACCAGATTTCCCGCCTGATCGCCCAGAACATGGTGGCCGAGGTCTGCTCGCTCTACGTGCTGCGGGCCGACGGCGTGCTCGAACTCTACGCCACCGAGGGCCTGAACCCGGGCTCCGTCCACCTGGCCCAGCTGAAGCTCGGCGAGGGGCTCGTCGGAACGATCGCCGCGACGGCGCGCCCGCTGAACCTGCCCGAGGCGCAGAAGCACCCTGCCTTCACCTACCTGCCGGAGACCGGCGAGGAGATCTACCACTCCTTCCTGGGCGTGCCGATCCTTCGCGC
The DNA here is from genome assembly GCF_036549475.1 of Aurantimonas sp. A2-1-M11. NCBI lineage: Bacteria > Pseudomonadati > Pseudomonadota > Alphaproteobacteria > Hyphomicrobiales > Aurantimonadaceae > Aurantimonas > Aurantimonas sp. A2-1-M11. The sequence goes on from NZ_JAZHLI010000038.1 coordinate 29,995, forward strand.
CGGCCGCACGCTCGGCGTCCTCGTCGTCCAGAACAAGGCGGCGCGGGTGTATCGCGAGGAGGAATCGGAGGCGCTCGAGACCGTCGCCATGGTCGTGGCCGAGATGATCGCCGCGGGCAGCCTGGAAGGCCTCTCGCGGCCCGGCGTCGCGCTCGACCTGTCGCGGTCGGTGAGCTTCACCGGCGTGCCGCTGTCGGACGGGATCGGGCTCGGCCGGGTGATCCTGCACGAGCCACGCGTCGTCGTGACCAACCTCTTCAACGAGGACATGGAGATCGAGGTCGACCGGCTGACAAAGGCGCTCGCCGTCCTGCGCCTGTCGATCGAGGACATGCTGTCGCGCCGCGAGGTCGCCGGCGAGGGCGAGCACCGGGCGGTGCTCGAGGCCTATCGCATGTTCGCCCACGACCGCGGCTGGGTGCGCCGGCTGGAAGAGGCGGTGCGCAACGGCCTGACCGCGGAAGCGGCGGTGGAAAAGGTCCAGAGCGACATGCGCGCGCGCATGATGCACATGACCGATGCCTATATCCGCGAGCGGCTGCATGATTTCGACGACCTGGCCAACCGCCTGCTGCGCCAGCTGATCGGCCATGACGGCCAGGCGACGCCCGACGACGCGGTCATCGTCGCCCGCTCCATGGGCGCGGCGGAACTGCTGGACTATCGCCGCGAGCAGATCCGCGGCCTCGTCCTGGAGGAGGGGGCGGCGACCAGCCACGTCGTCATCGTGGCGCGCGCCCTCGGCATTCCCGTCGTCGGCCAGGTCAAGGGCGCGGTCTCCATGTCGGAGAGCCGCGACTCGATCATCGTCGACGGCGAGGATGGCGGCGTGCATCTGCGCCCGCCGCCCGAGGTGGAGGCGCTGTTCTCCGACAAGGTCAAGTTCCGCGAGAAGCGCCAGGAACGCTACCGCTCGCTGCGCGACGTGGCGTCCGTGTCCCGCGACGGCGTCCGGATCGACCTGCAGATGAATGCCGGGCTGCTGGTCGACCTGCCGCAGCTCAACGAGGCGAAGGCCGAGGGGATCGGCCTGTTCCGCACCGAGCTGCAGTTCATGGTCGCCTCCACCATGCCGCGCGCCAGCGACCAGGAGCGGCTCTATTCGGCGGTGCTGGACGCGGCCGAAGGCCGGCCGGTGACCTTCCGGACCCTCGATGTCGGCGGCGACAAGGTGCTGCCCTATCTGAACCAGTTCCCCGAGGACAATCCGGCGCTGGGCTACCGGGCCCTGCGCCTGGCGCTGGACCGGCCGGGGCTGATGCGCACCCAGTTGCGGGCGCTGCTGAAGGCGGCGGCCGGCCGGGAGCTGCGCGTCATGTTCCCGATGGTGACCGACGTGTCGGAGCTGCATCGGGCCCGCGACCTGATCAGCCGCGAATACAAGCACCTGACCCGCTTCGGCCACGTCATGCCCGAGCGGCTGAAGATCGGCGCGATGATCGAGGTGCCGGGCATCCTGTTCCAGCTCGACGAGGTCATGCAGCTGCTGGATTTCGTCTCCGTCGGCTCCAACGACCTGTTCCAGTTCTTCAATGCCGTCGATCGCGGCAATGCCCGCGTCGCCGACCGCTTCGACGACCTGTCGCCCGCCTTCCTGCGGGCGCTGAAGATGATCGTGGATGCGGGCCTGCGCCATTCCGTGCCGGTGACCCTGTGCGGCGAGATGGCCGGGCGCCCCCTGTCGGCGATGGCGTTGATCGGCTTGGGCTTCCGCTCCATATCCATGGCACCGCCCTCCATCGGCCCGGTGAAGGCCGCGATCGTGGAGATGGACGTGGGCAAGGTGACGCAGCTGGTGAAGGTCTATCTCGACGGCAGTCATCCGTCCGACGCACCGCGGCGCGCGCTCGCCGACTTCGCCAAGGCGAACGGAATCCCGTATTAGCCGGCCGTACTAGCCGGTCCGGCCTGCCGAACCGGACCTCTCGTCGCGGCCTTTCCAGCGAGGGCCGCTTCTTTTCCCCGCATCTGTTCAGGACGACATGGCGACCCTGCCGAATTCCAGCCTCGACGAGATCCTCAACCGCTTCGCGCTTCTCGAACGCGAGATGTCGAAGGGGCCCGAGCACGAGGTCTACACCAAGCTGGCCGCCGAATATTCCGGGCTCGAGGACGTGGTGGCGGCCATCCGGACCTACCGCAAGACCGAGCAGGAACTGGCCGAGGCGCGGGCGATCCTCGAGGAACCGGCGGCCGGGCGCGACATGCGCGAACTGGCAGAGATCGAGATCGACGAGCTGAAGGAGCAGATGGAGTCGCTGACCGCCCAGATCCGCATCCTGCTGCTGCCCAAGGATTCGGCCGATGAGAAGGGCGCGATCCTGGAGATTCGCGCCGGCACGGGAGGCTCGGAGGCCGGCCTGTTCGCCGGCGACCTCTTCCGCATGTACCAGCGCTATGCCGAGATGAACCGCTGGAAGGTCGAGATCATCTCGGCCAGCGAGGGCGAGGTCGGCGGCTTCCGCGAAGTGATCGCCGCGATCCGCGGCGTCGGGGTGTTCTCCCGGCTGAAATTCGAATCCGGCGTCCACCGGGTCCAGCGCGTGCCCGAGACCGAATCGGGCGGCCGCATCCACACCTCGGCGGCGACCGTCGCCGTCCTGCCGGAAGCCGAGGACATCGACGTCGAGGTGAAGGCCGACGACATCCGCATCGACACGATGCGCGCCTCCGGCGCCGGCGGCCAGCACGTCAACACCACCGATTCGGCGGTGCGCATCACCCACATCCCGAGCGGCATCGTCGTGACCTCGTCGGAAAAGTCGCAGCACCAGAACCGCGCCCGCGCCATGCAGGTGCTGAAGGCCAAGCTGTACGACATGGAGCGCCAGCGGGCCGACGACGAACGCTCGGCGGCGCGCAAGAGCCAGGTCGGGTCCGGTGACCGCTCGGAGCGCATCCGCACCTACAATTTCCCCCAGGGGCGCGTGACCGACCACCGCATCAACCTGACGCTCTACAAGCTCGACCGGGTGATCGAGGGCGAGATGGACGAGCTGGTCGATGCGCTGGTTGCCGACCACCAGGCCCATTTGCTCGCGGCCGTCGGCGTCGATGCCTGACGTTCCGGCGGGGCTGACGCGCGGCGACACCCTGCGGGCCGGGGCGCGGCAGCTGCGCGCCGCCGGCTGCGACACGCCCGATCTCGATTCGCGCCTGCTGCTCGCCGAGATCTGCGGCCTGCGGCCCGGCGAGATCCATTCGGCCTCCGGCGCCATCGTCCCGGCCGCCGACGCCGAACGCTTCGCGGCGCTGCTGGCGCGCCGCGCGGCCGGCGAGCCGGTCCACCGCATCATCGGCCGGCGGGCCTTCTACGAGCACGAATTCCTGTTGTCGCCGGACACGCTGGAGCCGCGCCCCGACACCGAGATCCTGGTCGAGGAGGCCCGCAAGGCGATGGCGGAGATCGTCGCCCGCACCGGTGCCTGCCGCCTGGCCGATGTGGGGACGGGGACCGGCGCCATCGCGGTCTCGCTGCTGGCGCTCTTCGACACGGCGACCGCCTTCGCCATCGACATTTCCGAAGGGGCGCTGGAGACCGCCCGACGCAACGCCGAGGCGGCAGGCGTTGCCGACCGCATGCTGGCCCTGCGCGCAAACTATCTCGACGGGATCGGCGGGCCGCTGGACCTGGTCGTCTCCAACCCGCCCTATATTTCGCATCGCGACATCGCCGCGCTGGCGCGCGAGGTGCGCGACCACGATCCCTGGCCGGCCCTGGACGGCGGCCCGGATGGCCTGGACGCCTATCGTGCCCTGTCGGCGGGCGCCCGGGGCATCCTGACGCCCGGAGCGCCGGCCATCGTCGAGATCGGCGAAGGGCAGGCCGACGACGTCACGGCGATCTTCGCCGCGGAAGGCTTTTCCCGGATTGCGGCGACGCGCGACCTTGGCGACAGGATCCGTGTCCTCAGCTTCCGGCGGGGCGATTCCGGCGCGCATCCGGGGTGACAAGGCCGTGTGACGGCGCGGCAATCGCAGGGGACGCTGACAAAAAACACTTGTGGCAGTGCGGTTTCCCCTCTAGGGTCTAACGAATACGGAACATCCGAGGGGGACATCCCTCAGGCAGCGCCACCAGGCGACCCGAGGAATGCTCGAGGTGACCGGTCGGTCGTCCGTAATAGCCGGCGCGAGGGTATCGCCAGCCATAACCGAAAAACACCTCTAGTTGGCGGCATTGCTGCGGCAGGCTGCACCTCGAGCAGGCGCGTGACCCGCGTCTTCCGGCAACAGCCATACCGGCGCGACCGGTGCATCAAAAAGACAGGAATTTCATGAGGCCAGGACAGCAGCAGAAAAACCGTATGCGCGGACGCGGACGCAAGGGCCCGAACCCGCTTTCGCGCGGCTACGAGTCGAACGGCCCGGACGTGAAGATCAGGGGCACCGCCCAGCATATCGCCGAGAAATACTCGACCCTGGCACGCGACGCCTCGGGCGCCGGCGACCGCGTGATGGCCGAGAACTATCTGCAGCACGCGGAGCATTACAACCGCATCGTGGCCGCCGCCCAGGCGCAGTTCCAGCCGCGTGACGACCGCGACCAGCGCGACGACGCCAACGACGACGACGACGACGATCAGCAGGACAATGCCAGCTATCGCGACGATCGCGATGACCGGGACGATCGCGACAGCGACGGCGAGCGCAACCGCGGCAATCGTGACACTCGGGACAACCGGGACGGCAATCGCGACGGCAACCGCGATGGCAATCGGGCGCGCGATGGCAATCGTGGTGACGGCAATCGCAGCAACCGCGACGACAATCGCGGCAACCGCAACCGTGACGACAACAATCGCGGCAACCGCGACGACAATCGCGGCAATCGTGACGACCGCGGCAACCGCAACCAGGACGGCAATCGCGACAACCGCGACCGGCGCGATCGCGTCGAGCCGAACGGCACCGGCCCGCAGCCGGTCATGGCGGACGATTCGGACAATCAGTCGCCCCGCGGCGACGATCGGCGCGAACGCACCGCACGTCACGAGGCCAATGGCAACGACGGCGAGGATCGGCGGACCGAAACCGCCACTGCCGACGAGCAGACCGAGCGGCCGCGCCGGCGTGCCCGCGCCCGTCGCCCGCGCGACGAGGATGCGGTGACGGGCGAGACGGCACCGGCCGGCCAGACGGCCGATGCCGGCGAGCAGCCGGACGTCGCTGCAAAGGCCCCCGCGGCCGACGCACCCGAGGCGGATGCCGCACCGGCGAAGCGTCGTCCCGGACGGCCGCGCAAGAAGAAGCCGGAAGACGGCGCGCAGGACGAGCCGAAGGCCGACGTCGACAATGACGGTCTGCCGGACTTCCTGCTGGCCTCCAACGGCTGACGGCCGGCGAGCCAACGAGACGAGACGGGATCAGGGCGCCGCGGCCATCGCGGCGCCCTTTTTCGTGGCGGATTCCGGCAGGAACGCGTCGCGCCTTGATCTGGCGCATGGCGGGCAGCGAAACATTTTTGCAACAGTCGTGCGTCTGGCCCTTCCGGGTGAGTTGCGCCTCACCCATATGTTCAGCGGGCGGCCTGCCAAGACGGGGGCCGGACTCCAGGAACGCGCGAACGATGCCTGCGGGGTGGTTCGCCGATAGGAGAAGCGATCCATGAACATCGAGAAATACACCGAGCGCGTCCGCGGCTTCATCCAGTCCGCACAGACCCTGGCGGTCTCGCGCGACCATCAGCAATTCACGCCCGAGCACCTGCTCAAGGTCCTGATCGACGACGAGGAAGGCATGGCGGCTGGCCTGATCGAGAAGGCCGGCGGGCGGCCCCAGGAGGTACGGCTCGCCGTCGAGGCGGCCCTCGACGCCATGCCGAAGGTATCCGGCGGCGGCTCGCAGATGTATCTCGCCCAGCCGCTGGCGAAGATCTTCGCCACCGCCGAGGAGATCGCCAAGAAGGCCGGCGACAGCTATGTCAGCGTCGAGCGCCTGCTCCTGGCCATGACCATCGAGAAGGCGGCCAAGACGGCGGCGATCCTGGCCAATGCCGGCGTCACGCCGAACGGGCTCAACACGGCGATCGAGAACCTGCGCAAGGGCCGCACCGCCGACACCGCCTCTGCCGAGAGCGGCTACGACGCCCTGAAGAAATACGCCCGCGACCTGACCGCGGCGGCGCGCGAGGGCAAGCTCGACCCGGTGATCGGCCGCGACGACGAGATCCGCCGCACGATCCAGGTCCTGTCCCGGCGCACCAAGAACAACCCGGTGCTGATCGGCGAGCCGGGCGTCGGCAAGACCGCCATCGCCGAAGGGCTGGCGCTGCGCATCGTCAATGGCGACGTACCGGAATCCCTGCGCGACAAGCAGCTGATGGCGCTCGACATGGGCTCGCTCATCGCCGGCGCGAAATATCGCGGCGAGTTCGAGGAGCGGCTGAAGGCCGTCCTGTCGGAGGTCACTTCGGCCGCCGGTGGCATTGTCCTGTTCATCGACGAGATGCACACGCTGGTCGGGGCCGGCAAGGCGGACGGCGCGATGGACGCGTCGAACCTTTTGAAGCCGGCTTTGGCCCGCGGCGAACTGCACTGCGTCGGCGCGACGACCCTCGACGAATACCGCAAGCATGTCGAGAAGGACGCCGCGCTCGCCCGCCGGTTCCAGCCGGTCTTCGTGTCCGAGCCCACGGTCGAGGACACGATCTCGATCCTGCGCGGCCTGAAGGAAAAGTACGAGCAGCACCACCAGGTGCGGATCTCCGATTCCGCGCTGGTGGCGGCGGCGCAGCTGTCCAACCGCTACATCACCGACCGCTTCCTGCCCGACAAGGCCATCGACCTCGTCGACGAGGGCGCGGCGCGTCTGCGCATGCAGGTGGATTCCAAGCCCGAGGCGCTGGACGAGATCGACCGCCGCATCATGCAGCTGAAGATCGAGCGCGAGGCGCTGCGCCGCGAAGACGACGACGCGTCGCGTGACCGGCTCGAGCGGCTGGAAGGCGAACTGGCGAACCTGGAGGAGGAATCCGACCAGATCACCGCGACCTGGCAGGCCGAGAAGTCCAAGCTGGGCCTGGCCGCCGACCTGAAGAAGCGGCTGGACGAGGTGCGCAACGAACTGGCGATCGCCCAGCGCAAGGGCGAGTTCCAGCGCGCCGGCGAACTGGCCTATGGCGAGATCCCGCGGCTCGAGGCCGAGCTGAAGGAGGCCGAGGCCCAGGACGGCACCGGCGCGGCCGGTTCCATGGTCGAGGAGACGGTGACGGCGGACCATATCGCCCAGGTGGTCTCGCGCTGGTCCGGCATTCCGGTGGACCGGATGCTCGAGGGCGAGCGCGACAAGCTGCTGCGCATGGAAGACGCGCTGCAGAAGCGTGTCGTCGGCCAGGGCGAGGCGGTGCAGGCGGTCTCCAAGGCCGTGCGCCGGGCGCGCGCCGGCCTGCAGGACCCGAACCGGCCGATCGGCTCGTTCATCTTCCTCGGCCCCACGGGCGTCGGCAAGACCGAGCTGACCAAGTCGCTGGCGGCCTTCCTGTTCGACGACGAGACGGCGATGGTGCGCCTCGACATGTCGGAGTTCATGGAGAAGCACTCGGTCTCGCGGCTGATCGGCGCGCCTCCGGGCTATGTCGGCTACGAGGAGGGCGGCAGCCTGACCGAGGCGGTGCGGCGGCGGCCCTACCAGGTGGTGCTGTTCGACGAGATCGAGAAGGCCCATCCGGACGTCTTCAACGTCCTCCTGCAGGTGCTCGACGACGGGCGGCTGACGGACGGGCAGGGACGCACGGTCGACTTCCGCAACACCATCATCATCATGACCTCCAACCTGGGGGCCGAATTCCTGACGGCCCTGCGCGACGACGAGGACGCGGAAGCCGCCCGGGACGAGGTGATGGAGGTGGTCCGCCGCGCCTTCCGGCCGGAATTCCTCAACCGGGTGGACGACACCATCCTGTTCCACCGGCTGCATCGCTCGGAGATGGGCGCGATCGTCGACATCCAGATGAAGCGGCTGGACCAGCTGCTGGCGGATCGCAAGATCCGCATCGAGCTGGACGCGACCGGGCGCGAATGGCTGGCCGAGCGCGGCTACGATCCGGCCTACGGCGCGCGGCCGCTGAAGCGGGTGATCCAGCGCGAGGTGCAGGACACGCTGGCCGAGAAGATCCTGCTCGGCGAGGTCCGCGACGAAAGCGTCGTGAAGATCTCAGGCGGCGGCGACCATCTGGTCTTCCACGTCGTCGGCTCCAAGGCCGGCGCCGCGGGCGACCGGGTCGCGGCCTGACGCAGGCAGCCATGGCGCATGATGAAGGGGCGGCCCGCAAGCCGCCCCTTCATTCGTTCATGCGGTCGCTTCGGCGAGCGTAACTTGCCGTCCTGCCGGTCGCATGGCGCTCCAGGCCCCGTCAGATGTAGGCGGGACGGTAGTAATCGTCGATGCGGCGCCCGTAATCGGGGTCGTTCCAGCCCGGCTCCGCGCCAGCCGCGTAGCGCGGCGCGCCCTGGAGCTGATCCAGCGTGATGCCGACCACGTAGCCGCCCTGGCGCTCGTCGTATTTCAGCACGTGCCACGGCAGCGGGTGATATTCCTCGCCGATGCCGAGGAACCCGCCGAACGACATGATGGCGTATTTCACCTGGCCGTCCTGCTTGCCGATGACGAGGTCGTGGATGTGGCCGAGATGGTCGCCGTCGGTGTTGTAGACCGCCGTGCCCGAGACGCGGCTCGCCTCGATGTTGTTGATGCCGACGTCTTTGCCGGCCTCGTCGCTGGCCATGAGATGGCTGCCCTCAGTCGATGACATGATCGCCTCCTGCGAAAACATTTGGTTACCCAACGACTTCGCCATGCGGGCGGTTCCGGCCGGCATGCGCCGTCCTGCGGGGGCGCGCGGCGACAGGATCGGCGGCCGAGAAATCGGCGCGAGGGGAGATTGTGGCGGGATCTGGGCAGGCGTATAGGCGTTGCGGCGCTGCGTGCGCCCGTGTGCGCCAGAACGGCGCATGCGCATCATCCTGTGAGGATATTGCCGTGTCGCATGTCGTCTTCCGCCGCATCCTGCCTGCCGCCATCGGCGCTCTCTGCCTCGTCGCCGCGCCCGCCCTGGCCCAGAACCGTGACGTGACCGTCACCAATGCCACCAGCACGGCGATGATCGAGTTCTACGCATCCAACACCGGGACGAACGACTGGGAAGAAGATATCCTCGGCGAGGACGTTCTGGAGATCGGTGAATCGGTCCTCGTCACCGTCGATGACGGCACGGGCTACTGCATGTTCGATTTCCGGGCGACGTTCAGCGATGGCGCATCGGCGACCAAGACGGACGTCAATGTGTGCGAGGTCTCGGAGTTCGACTTCACCGATTGATCACTGTCAGGGAGGGAAACACCATGTGGAAATCCGTTCGCATCCTCGCCGTCGCCGCCGCCCTGATCGGAAGCGCCGTCCCGGCGCTTGCCGACCCGTCCGGCACTTACAGCATCGCCGGGACCAATCCCGACGGGACGACCTATGATGCCAGCGTGCTGGTGGCAAAGGTGGGTGACACCTTCACCCTGACCTACACGCTGGCAGACGGCACCAAGCTGCAGGGCACGGGGATCGGAGACGACGACGTGCTGGCCATCGGCTATCTGCAGGATGGCGAGAGCGGCGTCGCGCTGATGTATCGCGAAAACCAGAAATGGCTCGGTGTCTGGAGCTATATCGGGTCGAAGACCCTCGGCACCGAGGAATGGAAGCCGCAATAGCGGCCCATGGTTCGCCGTGACGTCTCGCCCGGCAGGGTGTGAGCGTCACGGCACGCCGGGATGACGTGAAGGAACCGACCATGACGAAGCTGTTCCTGCCGCTGTTGATGGCCGGCGTGCTGCTTGCCACGCCGCTCGCCGCGCAATCGCGCGAGGAGGTCAACGAGCGGATCGAAGCCCTGCAGGGCGATCCGCAGGGTTTTGCGGAGGCTTTCGACCTGTTGACCGAGGCGATGCGATACGGCGATCCCGTCACCGTCTCGCAACTGGCGGACTACCCGCTGACGGTCCGGGCGAATGGCGAGGAATACGAGCTCCTCGAGGCCCAGGACCTGGTCGACAATTATGACCGGCTGGTCATGGCCGACACGCAGCAGATGGTGGCGGACCAGGAATTCGACGAACTCTTCGTCAATGCGCAAGGCGTGATGTTCGCCGACGGCGCCCTGTGGATGGCGTCGATCTGCGACGACGATGCCTGCAGCGGCACCCATTGGGGGATCATCGCGATCAACAACTGACGGCGATCCGACGGGCCGGCGAGGAGCCGGCCCCGGGCGATCCGGCGGTCAGTCTTCCTTGAGGTAGACTTCCACCGGGCCCTTCAGCTTGATGGTCAGCGGCTGGCCGCGGCGGTCCTTGGCCTTGCCGGCCTGGACGCGGATCCAGCCTTCGCTGATGCAGTATTCCTCGACATTGGTGCGTTCCTCGCCCTTGAACCGCACGCCGACGCCCCTGGTGAGCAGATCCGCGTCGTGGAACTCGCTGGACGGATCGGAAGACAGTCGGTCGGGGAGGGTGGTTTCGCTCATGTCCGTATCCTGATGTTGCCGGTCACTGGCACTCTGTTCGTTGCCCGGACATAAACGCTTGGCGCTCCATGCCAAGAGGGAACCGCCAAATCGCCGGCCGATACCGGCGCGATCATCGCGGAAACCGGGATCTTTCGTCAGCCATTCTTTGCTTTGGGTGACGTTCTGCCATTTTCATGTCCGGTTCATCGGCCATGTCGGATAGTGCGGTGACACAGGCCTGATAGCGGAAACCGCGTCCGGATTCGTATGGATGTGCGGCGACGAGGGTGTCGGGGCGTTGCGGCGGTACATGGGGTGCCGGCGGAACCAGGCCGCGCTGGAGAGAACAAGATGAAGCCTATCGTGGCACTCTGCCTGTCGACGCTGGCGCTGACCGCCGCGGGCACGGCGGCGCACGCCCAGTCGGACGGCGTCCGGCTGGCGCAGTTTTACGACCAGTATGGCGATGTGGCCGAGGTCTATATCGACGAGAGCGGCCGCCGCGTCGTGATCGATTCCACCGGCCGGATCATCGCCATTGAGGAGCCGCGCCGCGAACGCTTCCGCGAGCGCCGCGAGCGCTTCCGCGAAGGTGGGGGCGCGATCATCGACGCGCCGCCGCCGCCCGGCGTCACGCTGGAGGGCCGCGTCGATTTCGGCCCGCGTTCCGCCGATCCCTATTCCGACGGCTCCTATGACGACGGCTTTGGCCCCGGGCCGCTGTATCCCGAAGAGCCCCGCTACGACGATCCGGTGCAGGCCGCGCCGCTGCCGGACGCCGGCGCGGCACCGGACCGCCGCGAGGCCGAGTTGCCGGACTACCCGACGACGTCCGGAAACCCGACCAGCGTCGACGAACTGCTGAGCGATCCGGGTGCTGTCGGCACGGGCGGGCCGGAGGAAGGGCGCACCATCACGGAAACCGATCCCGCTCCGCCGGTCGAGGCGCCGCAGGGCAAGAACGCCGAGGCGGAGATCGCTGCGCTGCAGATCCTGCTCGACCGCGCCGGCATGTCGCCGGGCGTCATCGACGGGCGCATGGGCTCCAACGTCAACAAGGGCGTCGCCGCCTATGAGGAGAAGTTTGGACGCAGCCTGCCGACCGGCGATGCCCAGGCGCTGGCCGAGGAACTCGACGCCACCGGCGGCCCGGCGATCACCACCTACGAGATCACCGCGGAGGACGTGGCGGGTCCCTATGTGGCGTCCATTCCGTCCGACTATGGCGAGAAGGCACAGCTTCCGGCGATGAGCTTCGAGCGGGTCTCCGAGCGTCTGGCGGAAAAATTCCACATGGACGAGGACTATCTGCGCAAGATCAATCCGGGCGTCGACTTCGATCGCCAGGGCACCCGCATCAAGGTCGCCGCAGTCGGCGAGAACGTGACGGGCGAGGTCGCCAGGATCGTCGCCGACAAGGGTCGCGAGCAGGTGCGGGCCTACGCCGCCGACGGCAGCCTGATCGCCGCCTATCCCTCGACCATCGGCTCGTCCGACACGCCGTCCCCGTCGGGCGTCGTGCAGGTCAACCGCATCGCCTTCGACCCGAACTACACCTACAATCCGAAGGTCAATTTCAAGCAGGGCTCCAACGACAAGGTCCTGACCATTCCGCCGGGCCCGAACGGCCCGGTCGGCACGGTCTGGATCGCGCTGTCCAAGCCCACCTACGGTATCCACGGCACGCCCGAGCCCTCCAAGATCGGCAAGACCAACAGCCATGGCTGCGTCCGCCTGACCAACTGGGACGCGACCGAACTTGCCAAGATGGTCAAGGCCGGCGTCACGGTGGAGTTCGCCGAATAGGGATGGCCGCGATGACACCGGGGCCACCGGCGGTGGCTGCGTCATCCGCGCCGCCGCTCCGGCCGTCCGCCGGCCGCAGCGGCACGTGACGGCGCGGTCCGTGTGTGCGGCGGAGGCAGGGCCTTCGCGGACCGACGGCGTCCCCCACACGGCCACCGATATCGGCGACATCGTCATGGCCCATGACGACCAGCCGCCGACCGGGCCGGGCGGCGGGGTGCCGCTGCTGCTCCTGCACGGCGCCGTCCAGACGCGCGCCGTCTGGGCCGGGCAGATGGCGGCGCTGGCCGCAAGACATCGCGTCATCGTGCCGGACCTGCGCGGCCACGGCGCCACGCCCCTGGGGCACGAACGGCTGACCATCGAGCGCATGGCGCAGGATTGCCTGGTTCTGCTGGACCGCCTCGGCATCGATCGGGTGGCGGTCTGCGGCGTGTCGCTGGGCGGCATGGTGGCGCTGGAGATGGCGGCCCGCGCCCCCGAGACGGTCACCGCCCTCGTCCTGTCGAACACGCCGCGGTCCCTGTCGGGTAGCCGCCGGGTTCGCCGGCTCATCGACCGCCTCGATCCGCAACGGCTGTTGCACCCCGCCTTCCGCATCCTCGGCCAGGCCCGGACCGCGCGGATCGGCCTGGCGCTCGCAGCAACCCTCGTCGGGCCGTTCTGGGTGGGGCGCGCCGCGCGCCGGCACTTCATCGCCGGCTTCGCCACGATGTCGCCCGAGGCGATCGTGGCGACCTATCGGGCCCTCGTCGAGAGCCGGCCGCTGGATCTCGACCGGATCGGCTGCCCCTGTCTCGTCGTCGACACGCTGCACGACGCGACGACGATCCGCGAGCAGGCCGCCGATATCGTCGCCGAAGCCCCGAACGCCCGAAGCGTCGTCCTGGAGGGGGGGCATGTCGCCAATCTCGACAATCCGGCCGTCTTCAACCGGGTGCTGGCCGACTTTATCGAGGCGCCGGGGCGCTGGAAGTAACGCCGACATGATGCCCACGACGGGGATACGCCCCCGCTGACAGGGCGCCGAAGAACGAACCCGCTTCCGCGGGATGGGCGGCGGCTTCGTTGTTGGCGGACTGACGCGAGCGCCTTGCGCTGATTGAGCGTTGCCCGGTGCGGGCGGACGATCCTGGCTCCTTC
>NZ_JAZHLI010000039.1:0-43196 GCF_036549475.1 Aurantimonas sp. A2-1-M11
ATCCGGACAGCCCGCTCACGGACCTCCGGCGAATATCTCTTCGATGTCGATTTTGTCATGATGACCCCATTCTCTCAGGAAATGAGGTCTCCGGGAAACCCGGGGCGGTTCAGACGCACAGTCTCCATGCGCGAGACGAGCGTTTCGTTTCGGGGTCGGCCGCGGTCCGTGTCAAGGTCCCGATACGCCTCCACCTTCCGCTGATAGTAGGCCTCCGCGCGTTGCGGCACGAACACTGAAGCTGTGATCGGTGCGCCGGGTTGGGCCGGCTCGTGGACGGCCACAAGCTCCATATGCTGGCGACGATCGGCCAGCTGGTCGAGGCCGGCTCGCTCCGACGATGGCAGGTCGATCTCGAGGCAGAAGCCGGGAACGCCAACAGCGAGCTGTGCATCGCGCGCAGCGATCTGCTGGCGCGCACCCTCCACGGCCTGTTCGATCGATTGCAACAGGGCGGTTGCGTGCCCTGTTCGATCACGCGCGGGGAGTGGCGATGGCTCTATGCGTTGGTTCGGCCGCCGGTACGCTTCCCGGACGCCGTTATTGAGGAGGTGGATGTGGGGGCGATCGCGAGGAAAATCGTCTGCCATTATGACCCATGCTGTCGATAATCAGACAGCGAGGCCTGCCGGCGTTCCGTCAGCGCATCGAGAAGCGCCTCCGTCGTGATCCGTTTCCCGCCCCGCAATATGATTGTTTTTGCTGCATCGTCCGCTGCGCGGGTGATCTCCGCCTGGGACAATTTCTCGGCCTGCGTGATCGCCTCGCTCCAGCCAAGCCCCCTGGTGTCGAAGCGATCGAGGCGGGCCCGCAGGAGCGCCTCAATGAGCGGCCGGTCAGGGACATCGTATTCAATCACGTCGTCGAACCGGCGAAACAAGGCCTTGTCGAGAAGCTCTGGGTGGTTTGTTGCCGCGATGATCAAGCTCTGGCTGGCCTCCTGCTCAAGGAACTGCAGGAACGAATTCAGCACGCGACGGATTTCGCCGACATCCTGGCGTTCTCCCCGACGCGCGCCGATTGCGTCGAACTCGTCGAAGAAGTAGACGCCTCGCGTCGTCTGGATCGCATCGAACACGAGGCGCAGCTTGCCGGCAGTCTCACCCATGAACTTGGTGATCAGCCCATCGAGGACGATCGTGAAGAGCGGCAGATGGAGTTCGCCGGCCAACGCCGAAGCCGTCATCGTCTTTCCGGATCCCGGGGGACCGACCAGCAGAAGCTTGCGGCGGGGCAAGAGGCCGTGCTCGCGCAAGCCGGCTTGCTGGCGCTGTTCGCCAAGTACGCGCTGCAGGCGACCTCGCAGGCCATCCGGCAGTACCATGTCGGTCAATCGCAGGTCTGGATAGCGCGCATATAGGAGCCCAGCGAGTTCACACTTGGGCTGAGCAAGGGGAACCGGCCGCGCGCTCCTCGCGATCCCCACGTCCCTGCTCTTGGCCGCGTCGACGAGGTCCTTGAGCTCCTGAGCGAGCTTGCCATGGCCCTGACGGGCCTTATGCGCAGCGAGCTGCATCGCGGTCGAGAGGAAGCGGTCCTCGTCGCCGGCAATATGGCTCTTGAGCAGCGTCACGATGTGGCGGGCGGTGGTCATAGGCTTTACCCGGCGTAGTGGTACCTCGACGACGGTTCCGCCAATCGCCTTCGTGCGTCGGCGCCTAGCTAGCTAGGGAATGCAGCACGTCCCGTTACTCGGGTTCTGATCAGAGCATCTGCAGCGGGATGCGGCGGCGCGGACTTGGAAAGGCGGCGTCCAGGGCACCGAAATCGCCCGTCGACAGGGTAAGATCGGCAGCGGCTCTGTTCTCGCGAACATGTTCGGCGCTTCCCGCTTTCGGGATGGCGATGACGCCTTCGCGGCGCATTGCCCAAGCGATCGCCACCTGCGCGGGTGTCGCGCCGATCCGGTCCGCCACGGCGACTAGCGCGGGATGCGTCAGGAGCCGGCCCTGCTCGACGGGACTGTACGCCATGACCGGGATCGAGCGGGCTGCGAGCCAGGGAAGCAGTTCGTGCTCTGGCCCGCGCCTCGAAAGATTATAGAGGATCTGGTCGGTCGCGCATTCACCGCCGCCCGCCTCGATCAACTCGATCATATCTTCGGTATCGAGGTTGCTGACGCCCCAACGCCGGATTTTGCCAGCCGCCCTCAGCGCCTTCATCTCCTCTACGGTCTCAGCCAGGGTACCGAACCTCGCCAGTGCAGCAGATAGAGATCGATCCGATCGGTCCGCAGCCGCGCCATGCTCGCCTCGCAGGCGCGGGCTAACCGGCCGCGCGACGCGTTTTGCGGATAGGCCTTGCTGACGATGAACAACTCATCGCGTACGTCCGCGAGCGCGTCGCCGATGAGACTCTCGGCGGCGCCGTCCCCGTACATTTCCGCTGTGTCGATCAGCGTCATGCCCAGTTCGACCCCAAGCCTGAGCGCCGCTATCTCGTGCGAACGCTCCGAAGCCCGCTCGCCCATCTTCCAACTGCCCAAGCCAAGCGCCGGCACCTTCTCGCCATGCGGCAACATCACGNCAGTTCGACCCCAAGCCTGAGCGCCGCTATCTCGTGCGAACGCTCCGAAGCCCGCTCGCCCATCTTCCAACTGCCCAAGCCAAGCGCCGGCACCTTCTCGCCATGCGGCAACATCACGGTCTTCATCATGGTTCCTTCGGCATCAGTGCTGTTCCCCACGGGAGGCAAGCGGCGGCTGGGCGTTGAAGGCCGAGATGACGGTGCGGTTCGTCACCGATGCCCTCATCATGGCGATCTGGCGCCGAGGCAAGCCCGACAGCCTGCTACACCATTCGAAGGAGGACAGCCAATATGCCAGCGAGCAGTTCCAGCGCTTGATGGCCGATCCCGGTGTCAGCAGGAAGGCGTGCCTCTGAGGTCGCACGGTTAGACCGCGGTGCGGATGAGCGATAAATGATCTCTTGATGCGAGTTCTGTTGTCGCAGGGAAATGCGGCAAGGGAGGCGGCCGATGCACATGCCACGGGCGAATCCTCCAATCCTGAGGATCACGGACGGACCCTGTCGAGGATTACGGCTTCATCGGCTGGGTCATCCCTTCGTGTCGAAAACCGAATAGAAGTCGCATTCGTCACGCAGAGCACGCATCATAATCGGTACCGCGTAGTCTAAGGCGGCATGTTGGCAACGCTCCTCGATCGCGCGATCGGCATGAACTTTCTGCATCTCACTGGGAGACAGCCGTAGGCGACGATGCAACTCGATATCCGTTATCTCAAGGCGGTGCAGATAGGCTCCTTCGTCGTATTGAGCGAAAGGGGCGCAGCGTTATCTTCGGACGTGCTACGGCCTTTGTCGGATCGTGGGCCATCACGTCGGCCAACGGAATCTGGAAAATAACTCGCTGTGCGGGGAGGGAGGGGCGTCATCGGAGGGCTTCTACATCTGAATTTTTTCAGCGCCTTCTGGGAGGACTGCGTTTCAGCGGACAAGCGCGGAGCAGTCGACTAAGTGGCTCTGGCGAATTCAGACGATTGGCGAGTGAAGCATGTTCTTGAGGTCTGCGCATATCCACGTCATCGAGAGCGGCGGGATTCGGCCGGTGATCCTGCGCCTCGAAACAGATGCGGGGATCGTCGGGCTGGGCGAGGCCGCCGTGGCCTATGGTGTCGGCGCGCGCGCCGCGGCAGCGATGTTGCAGGAACTCGCAGAGTGCTTTCTGAAGGGAGAGGTCGATCCCTTCCGCACCGAGGCGATCACCACGGCAATCCGCGATTTTTCCTTCTGGGCAAAGGGCGGCGGAGCGATCCTCAATGCGGCGCTCAGCGCGATCGAACAGGCGCTGTTCGACATCAAGGCCCGCAGTCTGAACGTTCCTGTCTACGAACTTCTTGGCGGCCGGCTGCGTGACGACCTGAGGACCTACGCCAATGGCTGGTACTTCGGCTGCGCCTCGGATCTCGAACTGCGAACCGCCGCCGAAAAGACGGTCGCGGACGGCTATGACAGCCTCAAATTCTATCCGTTCGCGACCATTCTGCCCGATGGCCGGCTACGCCATCCCGCGCATCGCGGCGCCGGCGACCGTGATCTGGTGGGGCGCGGAATCGCGCGGGTCGCGGCCGTCCGCGAGGTGGTCGGCGCCGCTGTCGAACTGATGCTGGACCTGTCTGCCGGCCTCAACCCGGCCGATACGATCCGCTTCTGCCACGCGATCGAACGATACGACGTCGCCTTCATCGAGGAACCGACGGAGCCGGACGATCTCGGCGCGCTGACGCTCATCTCCAACAGGATTTCGCAGTCGATCGCCGTCGGCGAGCGCCTCTATGGCAGACAGGGCTTCCGCGATCTTCTGGAGAGTCGCAGCGTTGCGATCATCCAGCCGGATCTCGGCAATACCGGCGGGATCTGGGAAGGCAGGAAGATCGCCGCCATGGCCGAGACCTACGGCGTTAAGGTGCAGCCGCATATTTGCGCGAGTTCCCTGTCGACGGCGATCGGCGCGCATTTCAGTGCCGCGATCCCGAATTTCTATGTTCAGGAGCATTTTCCCTATTGGGACCGCACCCCCGGCCATGTCGAGGTTCTGAAAAATCCGCTTGAGCCGCGGGTCACGAAGGGGCGTCTCCCGATCGACGATGCGCCGGGTTACGGCGTGGAATTGCACCAGGACCGCCTCGCGCCTTTCCTTTATGCCGCGGTCGATCTTTCGTGATGGTGTCTCGCAAGTGAACATCCAGCATTTCGCCGCCTTTCGCGCTGTCATGATGACAGGAACGGTGAGCGGGGCGGCTGAAATCCTGGGCCGAAGCCAGCCAGCCGTCAGCCGGCTGCTCGACCGACTGGAGGCGGAACTCGGTCTCGCTCTCTTCGAACGCCGAAAGGGGCTCATCACCCCGACTCCCCAGGCCCATCGACTTCTCGACGAGGTCGAGCGGGCCTATGTTTCACTCGATTCCCTGAAGAACCTCGCGTCAAGACTGGCGAAAGGGCAGGGCAATCAGGTCAGCGTCGCCGTTCTTCCGGCCCTTGGTCTCAGCTTCATGCCGAGAGTCATTGCGAAGTTTCGGCAGGACTGGCCGGAGACGAAGGTAAGTCTCAACGTCCGGATGTCGCCGACGGTGGAGGAGTGGGTTGCGGGACAGCAGGTCGATTTCGGATTCGCCGAGATGCCGGTACGCCGCTCGGGTTTCGAGACGGAAATCTTCAGCAATGCGCCCTACGTGGCTGCCGTCCCCAGTGGTCACGAATTGGCGGATCGCTCCTGCCTCATGCCGGAAGACCTCCGCGAAGGGCCCCTGATCAGCTGGACGCCATTCGTTGCGGCCCGCCACCTTCTCGATCAGGTCCTTGTCACCTCCGGCGTCCGGATCGAAGCACTCTGCGAAACGAGCCTGTCCGGGGCCGCCTTCGAAATGGTGAAACAGGGCCTTGGGATCGCAATTGTCGATCCCTACACAGCCGTTCTCCAGGCAGACGAGCGGATCCGTCTCATCCCGTTTCGCCCGGCGATACCCTTTAATCTTGCTCTACTACGGCCGGAGTTTCGCGGTTCACCACCAACGGTCGACCATATGCTCTCTTTCGCGAGGGACCTGCGGGACGACGTTCTGGCGCGTGTTCCGACCTGACGTGCTGCTGCTGGCGACCCGGTCCACTTCGGTATAACATTCACGCATAACAATCCGCGTATTATCAATTTTGATTATTTCGAGAGCCTCGGCATAGTTGGCGCCAGCACCGCTTGATCGGGGATGGGATGCAGCCGAAGCTGGCCAATATCGACGGATCGGAATGGGATGTCGCCGTCATCGGGGCAGGCATCAACGGTGCAGCGACGGCCCGCGAACTGGCCATGGCGGGATATTCGGTGCTCCTTTGCGAGAAAGGCGATTTCGCCGGAGGCGCTTCAAGTCGTTCGTCTCGCCTGCTCCATTGCGGACTGCGCTATTTCGAGACTGAAGCGCCGGTCCGGGCGTTCGGTCTGCATCCTGGTCGCTTCCTCCAGGCTCTGACGATGGCGCGGGAGGGTATGGAAGCCCGCCACGAACTCGCGACGACGGCGCGGGAGGGCGTAAGGCCCTTCACCATGTGCTTTCCCGTCTATACCGAAAGCCCCATTAAGACGTGGCACCTCGATGTCGGGCTGCGGCTGCTGAGGCAGCTCGGCCCGAGCGAGCCACCGCTCGAATACCGCAAGATCACGTCCGACTTCGAAGCCAAGCTTCCGTTTGCAAAGGATCTGCGAGACCACGATCGTCTGCGATCGATCGCGACCTACCGGGAATATGTCTTCGACTGGCCCGAACGCTTCTGCGTCGATGCTGCTCTCGAGGCCGAGGCCCTCGGCGCGACGGTATTGAACTTCTGCGGGGCCCGCCTCGGCGAACTCGACGCGGGTGGATGCCGGGAGATCGCCCTCCAGGGGCGGGACGGCTCGGCTGGCAAGGTCAGGGCCCGCCTCGTCTTCAACATGGCCGGCACTTGGATCGACGCGGTGAATGCTGGTTCGGCCGAGGGGGCAACCGGGACTCGGCGTCTCGTCCAAGGGACAAAGGGCTCCCACATCATGGCCCGCCTGCCGAATACCTACCGAGGTTACGGGATCGCCACGATGCACCGCAAGGGAATGCCCTTCTACTGCCTGCCCTCCCATGAGGATTTCTTCTATTTCGGCCCCACGGAAACCCTCTTCGAGGGCGACGCCAGTGATGTCTCCGCGACGGACGAGGAGATCGATTTTCTTCTTGGAGAGGCGAACTTCCTCCTGCCCGGCCTCCGGCTCGGCCGCGAAGATGTCGCCTTGAGCTGGGCGGGTGTGCGGCCGCTGACGTTCGACCGGGACCTGCCGATGGGGCGCCGATCGCGCCAGATCCATGACTTGGCCTCCGAGGGTATGCCCGGCGTCTTCGCGATGACGGCCGGGCCGGTCATGTCCCATCGCAGTGCCGCCCGACAGCTTCGCAAACGCGCCGAGACAGCCCTCGGCAAGGCGCCTCAGGCCAATAATGGCGAGCCGAAATCATGGCGGGTTTCGAAGAACACCCTGCGCCTTTCCGATCCCGGCATGTCCGGAAATGTCCGACGTGCAGCCGTGCGCCGGGCGGTGACCCAAGAACACGCCCAGGATCTGAAGGGCATCTTGTACACGCGTACCGCGCTGGCCTGGCGTCGTCATCTGGCGCGTAACGAGGTCGAGGACGCCGCCGCCTCGGTCTCCGACCTCTTCGACTGGACCCCTGAGCAGACGGCCGAAGAGGTCGACAGATTCCTCGCCTACCAGAACACCGTGTTTCGAGCCGGGACCCCGGATCGATCGAGCGCAATGCCAACCCCAAAAGGAGACACACAGCCATGAAGTCGATTGCCAGAGCCATGCGCCTTCCCGTCCTCGCCGCCGTCATGGGAGGCACCTTCCTTGCGGCGACCGCACCCGCCAGCGCCGATGGCGGCCTTCTGGAGGAAGTTCTCGATCGCGGCACGCTTCGCGTCGGCGTGCTTGGAGCCTTCAAGCCATGGTCGTTTCCCTCGCCGGACGGTTCCATGCAGGGCATCGAGATCGATCTCGCGCAGAGCGTTGCCGATACGCTCGGCGTCGAACTGGAGCCGGTCGTCGTCACCTCGGCCAATCGGATGCAGTTCCTGCAGCAGGGCAAGATCGACGTTATCATTGGCGGCATGTACGACACCGCCGAGCGTCGCGAGATCATCGGCATCATCGAGCCCGCCTACTGGACCTCAGGCCCAACCCTGATGGCCAAGGAAGGCAACGTCGAAAGCTGGGAGGACCTCGACGGCAAGCCCGTCTGCGCCAAGCAGGGCGCGAACTACAACAAGCAGGTTCAGCAGGACTACGGGCCGCGTCTCATTGCCTTTGCCGGCAATACCGAAGGCAAGGCTGCCCTGCGCTCGGGCAAGTGCGTTGCGTGGCTTTATGACGATGCCAGCATCATGGCCGATCTCGCCTCCGGCGAATGGGACGGCTACGAAATGCCGGTTTCCGTGCTCTTCAACAATCCCTGGGCCTCGGCTGTCCCGCTTGAAGAACTCGACAAGCCCTGGGGCGTGTTCATGACGGGAATGGCCTATGGGTGGCACGCCGATGGCAAGCTTCTCGAGCTTGAAAAGAAGTGGGAGGTGAAGCCCTCCGACTGGATTGCCGAGCAGAACAAGCGGCTCGAATGGGATGAGAGCTATCTGAGCGGCCAGTAAGAGGCCGCATTCGGAAGCATCGAAACACCTCACCTAGGAATTGAGCTTGTTCGAGTCGATCGCCCCGTTCTTCCAGCGTCTCGATCAAGAGACCGGATGGAACTTCGTCATCTTCTACAGCCGCTACGAGTTCGAGCGGTTCGTGACTGGCATGTCGATCTCGCTGCAGCTCATCCTGTGGTCGATGCTCCTGTCGCTGTTCATCGGCGTCTTGGGCGCGTGGGTGCAAACCTCGCGCTCGATGCTTCTGCAGGGGTTCGTCAACGGCTATATCCAGTTGTTTCGCAACACGCCGCCGCTGATCCAGCTTCTGTTCTTCTATTTTGGCCTCGGTGCGTTCACCCCTCAGGTGGACATGGGCGGTTACTACGAGCCGCTCATCACGTCATTCACCTGGGCGGTACTATCGCTCGGCATCTTCGGCGGCGCTTTCAATGTCGAGATATTCCGTTCCGGAATCGAGGCTGTACCAAACGCGACTGCCGAGGCTGCCGAAAGCCTGTGCTTTTCGTCCTGGCAGACCTACGCCTACATCACCCTGCCGCTGGCGTTTCGCATCAGTCTTCCGGCCCTGACCAACAACCTGGTCTCGCTCGCGAAGACGACGTCGCTCGCCTACGTCATTGCTGTCCCGGAAATGACCTACACGCTCAACCAGGTCTGGTCTGACAACATCAACGTCCCAGAGATGATGCTCGTCCTCTTCCTGTTCTACGTCCTGGTCGTGAGCCTCATCGCCGCGGGGCTGCATGTTCTGGAGCGGCGTCTCGCCCTTCCGGGGTACAGCCGATGAAAGCGCTCGCCAGACCCTTTCGGATCGATGCCGGACGGCTCTCCTCCTTCCAGCCGAGCCATGCACTGCGCGCCAGACACGGGATCGTCCTTCTCGCCCTGTTCCTGGCCAGTCTCGTCACCGCGCATGCCCAAGGGATAGACCCGGCGGGGCCACCCTCTGCCCTGGCGACACTCGTCGAGTGGATGCCCTTCATCCTGCGGGGATTTCTCTTGAACCTTGGCATGAGCCTTCTGGCCATGGCGATCGCCACGATTCTTGGTGTCGGGCTCGGAATGCTCCAGCTCAGCCGGACACGTTTCATCAGCGCCCCTGCCTGGCTGGTTACGCATCTCTTCCGAAATTCCCCCTGGCTCGTGATCCTCTTCGTCGTGATGCTTCTCGTCCCGTACGAACTCGAACTGCCGGGTGGCGGAAGCTTCATCATGTCGGACTGGCTGAAGGCGACCTTCGCTTTCTCCCTGCCGGTCATGGCGAACCTCAGCGAGATCACGCGCGGCGCCATCGTCTCGATCCCGAGCGGCCAGTGGGAATCGGCAGAGAGCCTCGCCTTCACGCGCGGCCAGACCCTGCGCTGGATCATCCTGCCGCAATGCGTGAAGCGGGCGATCCCGCCATGGATGAACTGGTATGCGCTCCTGGCGATGGCGACACCGATGGCATCCATTCTCGGCGTACGAGAAGCAGTCGGAAACGCGCAGGCCGCAATGGAGGCAGCCGGCGCGCGGCCGGAACTCCTGGCACCGTTCTACCTGTTCCTGTTGCTTCTTTTCTTCGTCTACATCTACCCGATTTCCATCTGGACCCGAATGATCGAGCGTAAATATGCCGTCGAAACGTAATGCTGCCTCACAAGCGGCGGCGTCTGCCGAGTGGACACCGGACATGCCGCTTGTCTCGATCAAGGACGTCCACAAATCCTTCGGGAAGCTGGAGGTGCTGCGTGGCGTGAGCTTGGACGTGAAGAAGGGCGAGGTGGTCTGCATCATTGGTCCCTCCGGCTCCGGCAAGTCGACGCTGATCCGGTGCATCAATGGTCTGAATGATATCCAGAGCGGATCGATCACCGTCGAGGGCCAGGAGGTCAACGACCCGAAGCTCGACAAGCTCGCACTGCGCAAGAAGGTCGGGATCGTCTTCCAGCAATACAATCTCTTTCCCCACAAGACAGCACTCGAGAACGTCATGATGGCGCCGGTGAAGGTGCTGAAGGAACCGAAACTAGAGGTCGAAGAGCGGGCGAGGGCGCTGATCGCCAAGGTCAGGCTGGGCGGCAAGGAAGACGTCTATCCGGGCCATCTGTCCGGCGGACAGCAGCAGCGCGTGGCGATTGCGCGCAGCCTTGCAATGAGGCCGGACGTCATGCTGTTCGACGAAGTTACCGCGGCCCTGGATCCGGAGACCGTCAAGGAGGTCCTCGCGACCATCAAGGAACTCGCCGCCGAAGGGATGACCTGCATTCTCGTGACCCACGAAATGGGCTTTGCCCAGGAGATCGCAGACCATGTTTACTTCACCGACCAGGGCGTGATCGTCGAACATGGTTCGCCTGAAGAGCTATTCACCAAGGCCAAGGACGAGCGCACGCAGCGCTTTTTGAGCCAGATCATCTAGCCGCCCGGGCCCGAGATCGGGCCGGTGGTCGCAACGGTCGTACGGGTGCCCGTTCAGCCGAGGCTACCGTTTTGTCGAAAATCGAGAGACACATCATGTTGGACACGCCGGAAACTGAAACTTCTCACCCCGGGAAAGCCCAGGGTACGATATCTAAGGACCCCCTGCTTCAGCCCCTGACGATCAAGCATCTGACTTTTCGAAACCGCATCATGAGCACCAGCCATGCCTGCGGCCTCGAGGTCGGCGGCAAGCCGCAGGAAGCCTACCAGCGCTATCACCTAGAAAAGGCGAAGGGTGGTCTCGCTCTCTCGATGTTCGGCGGGTCGTCCAACGTGGACCGGGATTCCCCCAACATCTTCCGCCAGCTCAACGTCGGCACGGACGCCATCATTCCGCATCTGCAGCAGTTTTCCGAGCGCATGCACGGGGAGGGAGCGGCCTTGATGTGCCAGATCAGCCATCTCGGCCGGCGTGGCGATCCGTATGCAGGCGACTGGCTTACGACCATTGCGCCGTCTCCCTTGCGCGAGAC
This sequence comes from Aurantimonas sp. A2-1-M11, assembly GCF_036549475.1. Classification (NCBI taxonomy): domain Bacteria; kingdom Pseudomonadati; phylum Pseudomonadota; class Alphaproteobacteria; order Hyphomicrobiales; family Aurantimonadaceae; genus Aurantimonas; species Aurantimonas sp. A2-1-M11. Next base: position 11,123 of record NZ_JAZHLI010000039.1, read on the forward strand.
GCTCCATCGCAGCATCCCGAAGGAGATGGACGAGCACGACATCAACCGAGTGGTGAAGGCGTACGGGGCCGCGGCACGGCGCTGCAAGGAGGGCGGGCTCGACGGGATCGAGACCCTTTCGGCGGGTCACCTCATCGGACAATTCCTTTCGCCGTTGACCAACCGGCGCACCGACCGGTTCGGTGGCTCGCTGGAGAACCGTTGTCGCTTTGCGCTGATGGTCCACTCCGCCATCCGTGATGCGACCGGCGATGATTTTCTCGTCGGCATTCGCCTCGTCGTCGACGAGGCGACCCCCGGCGGCATGGATTTCGAGGAATGCGTCTCGGCGGCGCAGATACTCAAGCGGGAAGGCGCCGTCGACTTCTTCAATGCCATCTACGGCACCATGGATACGACACGTGCCCTTGCCGAGGAGAACATGCCCGGTATCGGTTCACGGCTCGCACCCTGGGTGGAGCCGGTCGGAGCATTTCGCCGCGAAGTGGGCCTTCCAGTCTTCCATGCAGCGCGGATTTCCGATCTCGCCTCGGCGCGGTTTGCCGTCTCCGAAGGCAAGGTCGACATGGCGGGGATGACCCGCGCGCAGATCGCCGATCCCCACATGGTGGAGAAACTCGCCACAGGGCGGGAGAACCAGGTCCGCCCTTGTATCGGCGCGACCCACTGCCAGTCGCCCTACCGCCCGTCGTGTCTCCACAACCCGGTGACCGGCCGCGAGACGACGCTCGACCACATCGTCGAACCGACGAGCGGGGCAAGGCGGAAGATCGTCGTTGTCGGCGGCGGTCCGGCAGGCCTCGAAGCCGCGCGCGTGAGCGCCGAGCGCGGTCACGACGTCTCGCTCTACGAGGCGGCGGCGGACGTCGGGGGCCAGATTCTCCTCGGTGCGACTGGCTCCTGGCGCCGGGATCTTCTCGGGATCGTCGAATGGCGCGTCACCGAACTGCAACGGCTCGGGGTCGAGATCCACGCCAACGCCTATCTTGAGCCGGAGGACATCATCGCACTCAAGCCCGAGGTGGTGATCCTTGCGACCGGTGGCCTGCCGCAGGTCGATCTCCTGGAGGGCAACGACCTCTGCGTCAGCACCTGGGACATAATCTCCGGCCAGATGCCGATCGGGCGCGACATTCTCGTCTATGACGGCACCGGCCGCCATCCGGCGCCGCTCGCGGCCGAGCGGGCGAAGGAGGGCGGCGCCAGCGTCACCTATGTGACCATCGATGCGACACTCGCCGAGGAACTGACTTATGCCGAGAGGCTGCGTTGGAAGAAGCGCTTCCTTTCCCTCGGTCTCGAGCCCATCAGCGAAACTCGGCTTGTCGCGGTTCGCCGTCGCGACAACGGGCTTGAAGCCGTGCTCCTGAATGAGATCTCGCGGCAGCAACGCATCGTGCCCGTCGATCAGGTGATCGTCGAGCAGGGCAGCATTCCCATGAACGAACTGTTCGAAGAGCTCCGGACGGCCTCCTCGAATGACGGCGTGACGGACATTGACTCCTTCGTCAGCGCTGCGCCGCAGCCGGCGACCATTCGCGCCGGTTTCGAACTCCATCGCATCGGTGATGCGGTTTCCAGCCGCAACATTCATGCCGCGATCCTCGACGCAGTCCGAATCTGCAGCCCGCTCTGATGATCGGAACGCCGAAAGATCGCGCGACCCAGCCTGAACATCAAACAAGACTATGAGAAGGACATCTACCTCATGAGTTTCGACCGCTTCAAAGTGCTCACCTTCGACGTCGTGGGAACCCTAATCGACTTCGAGAAGGGCCTGCTCGACGGCTTTCGCTCCTTCGGCGGACCGGCAGCCAGCGACCTCAGCAACGACGACATCTTCGGTCCCTATGTCGAGGCCCGCGACATTCATCCCGGCCGTGCCAGTCAGGTCATGGGAGAGGTCTATTTCCATGTGGCTCACAAGCTCGGCCTGGACACCAGCGAGGCCGCGGCCGTCTCATTCCAGGCTCATGTCCTGAAATGGCCGGCCTTCCCGGACTCGGTCGCCGCGCTGAAGCGCCTGCGCAAACGCTTTCGCCTCGTGGCGATGACGAATGCCGACCGGGTGATCTTTTCCAGCTACTCCCACACCCTCGACAACCCCTTCCATGATGGCGTTACCCTAGACGACGTTGGGATCCCGAAGCCGAGTCCACGGTTCTTCGACTACAATCGGGGACGCCAGGCGGCCTTCGGCTTCAGGCAGGACGAGATCCTACACGTCGCACAGAGCCAGTATCACGATATCGGCGTGGCGCGGGAACTCGGCTATTCCGTGTGCTGGATCGAGCGGCGGCAGGGACAGAAGGGCTTTGGTGGGACGCCGGTGCCGAAGGAAGTGACGAAGCCGGACTTCCACTTCGCCACGCTCGTCCAACTGGCTGACGCGATCGACGCCGACATGGCCGGCGAACGGTGACAACCGCAGAACCCGGCAAGAACGGGGTGAGAGCGTCCTCCGCAAGTGGATGGCCGACCTCGCTCTGGATGGAAACGGCACGTGCGCGCCCGGTCCTTGGCGAGCCGGGCGGGCAGGATAGCGCCGACGTGGTCATTGTCGGCGGCGGCTATACCGGGCTGTCCGCGGCCCGACGTTTTGTCGAGCGGGGGGTTCGGCCGCTGATTGTGGAGGCGAACGGCATCGGATGGGGCGCGAGCGGGCGAAACGGCGGGGTGCTATCGCCGAAGTTCCGCCTCGCCATTCCCGCCATTGCCCGCCAGCACGGTCTCGACGTCGCGCGCCGCATGGCCGGACTCGGCCACGAGGCGGTCGACGCCGTCAGGGAGGCGGTGCGGCGCGATGGGATCGACGACGCCGACCTCACCATGACCGGCAACCTGCGCTGCGCCCACTCTCCGAGCGCCTTCGACGCCCTGAAGGACGAGGCGCGGACCATGCGGGAGGATTTCGGCGACGAGACGAGCCGCATCCTCGACCGCGACGAGGTCGCCGAAGAGACCGGCTCGGCCGATTTCGTCGGCGGCGTGCTGGTCTCCCACGCCGGTCTCATCCATCCCCTGAACTATACGCTCGGCCTCGCCGAGGGTTTGCTGGCAAAGGGCGTCGACATTTGGGAAGGCGCCCCGGCCACATCCATCCGCCAAGATGGCTCCGAGGTGGTGGTCGAGACGCCCGTGGGGACGATCCGCGCGAAGCACGTGCTGCTAGCCACGAACGGCTACTCCGATCTGGCTCACGGAACGGGCGCGATCCGGCGATCCGTCATTCCCTTTCGCAGCGCCATGGTCGCCACCGGTCCGCTTTCCGAAGAGCTTCGTGCCCGGCTGCTGCGCCACGGCCGCAGCTATTCAGAGACGCGGCGGATGATGCGGTGGTTCCGTCCTTATCGCGACCGCCTGATCTTCGGCGGACGCGGCGCCTTCGGCAGGGACGACAGCAAGGCCGCATTCGACGCACTGGAGCAGGCGATGGTGCGTGTCTTCCCAGACCTGGCGGGGGTGCCGGTCACCCACCGTTGGTCCGGCCTCGTCGCCATGACCCTCGACGCCGTCCCGCAGATCGGCCGATTGGACGACAGAATTTCATTTGCTCTCGGCTACAATGGCGCTGGCATCGCGATGGCTTCATTGATGGGTCGGTATGCCGCCGACGTCGTTCTCGGCGATCGACCCTACCTCGCCCTGCTCGGCCCAAAGCAGTTGCAGAATATACCATTCTATTCGTTGCGAGAGCCCGCTGTGAGAGTTGTCGCAGGCTGGTATCAGTTCCTCGATGCGATTGGAATGTAGTTCGGATATTCGACCGGCATTCTTCGAAGGCCCCCCTCCCGCCGGGCAAGTCGGTCGGTGCAATCGTGACGGGCGGGTGGTCTTCAGTCCTGACGGCTGTGATCAAGGTGAAGATCGCCTGATCGACCAGTGCCAGCGCGCGTCCTGCTGCTTACGAGGTTCATGTGACCATGCTCATGTGCGAATTGATGAATCGAGTAGGCAGGCCGCTCAGGTCTGATCGCTGACATCCAGCAGGCCGGACCGAGCGACGCTACCGCGCACGGCGGCTAGCGCCGCATTAACAGAGGGGAGGATGTCTTCTGCGCGATGCACTATGCATAGGTTCGCCGATTCCAACGCAGGCTGGCATTGCGATGCAACGAGCGTCCCTGCCTTGACTTGAGGCGCAATCAGCACGGTCGGTAGGATCGAGATGCCTATGCCGGCTTCCACCAGATTTGCTAGCACCCCGGGTACTGTATTGCATGACGAGATGTGGGTCGGCTCCAGTCCCGCAGCAGCAAACCAAGCCATTGTCTGACGGTGGTTAGGCGACGGGCCCGGGTTCATCAGCACCGTTAAATGATATACATCGCGAGGATGAATGACAGGTCTCGCCGGCGAACAGTTCGAAGGTCGCGGCGATGCCATCGAGTTCGTTCAGCTGCCTCGCCAATTCCGCAGCGAGAGCGACCGTTCGTGTCGTCTGCTTCTTTTCCAGGCGCGACTGGGCGTCATTTCGGCCCGCTTGAACGGCGCAAGCCGGTCCCCCTCCCACTCGCCGGCAGAGAGTAGCACTTCGCACGACAGTTTGGCGGGACCGGTTGCGCCCGCCACGGGGTCTTGTTCAGCGACCAGTCGAACTGAGGCGTGTTCACCGCCGGCAACTGGCAGACGACGACGCGAATGTCGAGACCATCATGGATGATCTTCGATCGCAGCGAATCGGAAAAAGTGCGGATCGCCGCATTGGCGGCGCAATAGGGCGCCTGCAGCGGCACCGACCGGTAGCCGAGCGCGGAGCCGTGCCAGCGCGTGATGCGCTGACCGCGCCGTTTCGAGCCTTGCTCCAATCCATTCGATGGTCGTACCGGTCGCCGCGCTGTCCGGTACCTTATGTATAGTTCGCGCTGGTAACAGAGCTGTGGCGCGCTTCAAAGATCGATGGCGGCAACGCTGTCCCGTTCGATCACTTCGCCGGCATCCAGCACTTGCCTGAAGGTTTTCCGTTTTCCCTCGATGATGTCGATCAGGCCGTGGGCGCCAACGAAACCCATTTCATCGAGTGGTACCGACAGTGTCGTGAGAGGCGGAAACAGCATTTCGGCCAGGGAGCTTTCGTGGAACGAGAGGACCGACATCTCGCCAGGCACGTCGATCTTCGCACGATGCAGCGTCGCCAGCGCACCGGCAGCGGCGACCAGTGTCACCACGAAAATTGCAGTAGGCGCCGGGCCGGGGCGGTCGAGGATTTCCTGCATCGCCCGCTCGCCGCCACGCTGGTCGTAGTCAGAGATCGCAATAAGGGAGGGATCATACGTGATCCCGGATTCGGCCAGCGCCTGCCTGTAGCCTTCGAGACGTAACTGCGCGTTGAAACGACGCGGATCACCGGCCAGATGCGCAATGCGTCGATGACCCTGGTCGATAAGATACTGTGTTGCCCGCTTGGCCCCGGCTACTTCATCACAAAGGATGCTGCTGGCGAAACCCTTGGCTTTTCGGTTCACCAGGACCGCCGGGATCTGAAGCGTCTTGAGCACGGCAAGCTGCTTGGCCTCGTCCTGAAGGGTCGCGACCAGCAGCCCGTCAATGCGCAGATTGTTCGCCATGGTCTCGTAGACGATCGGATCCATCAGATCGGTCATCTGCGCGATGATCAGGCTGTAGCCTCGCTCCTTTGCTGCGCGGTCTGCCCCGATGATCATCTGCGGATAGACCGGATTGATGAGTTGCGGGACGACAATACCGATCGAAAGGGTCTGCGCGGTTCGAAGCCCGCGCGCAGAGGGGTTGGGCTGGTATTTGAGCGCCGCTGCTGCTGCCAGGACACGCTCGCGCGTTTCCGGCCGCACCTTGAGGGTCGCGTCGTTGCTCAGAATGCGCGAGGCTGTCGCATTGGCGACACCAGCTTGCGCGGCAACATCTCCCAGCTTCGGTCTGTACTTAGCGCTCATCCGCCTCGGCTTACCGATTTGCCCCTTGTCGATTCTCAACCGCATTCATAGCAGCCAGAACGGAGGCCTCGCTGGCCGGTTTGACAAGATTCCCGATATAAGGCGCCTCGCAGGTCAGACGTGCCACGAGGCGCCGCTCGCTGTCGCCGAGCGAGCCGGTTGTGATGTCGCCGAGCGAGCGAGGCAGGCCAAGCGCTTCGTAGAAGGCGGATTGTTCCGCGATTTCGCCGTCAGGGCGGCCTTCATACGCCATCTGGACCAAGGTCCCATAGGCGACGAGTTCCCCATGCAGGAATGGGGCACAAGACGGGAGCGCGGTCAGGCCTCGCAAGAGAGCATGTGCCAGTGACAGTCCGCCGCTTTCAAATGCCAGTCCGCTAAGCAGGACCGCCGCTTCCACGACGTTTTCCAGATCATCCGAGACAGTCTTGGCCTCGGCGGCGGCCATCGCGCGCCGCCCGTGGGTGAGAATGACCCGGTGCGCCTGATCGGCCAGGAACAGGGCCGTGGAAAGCGGGCGCGTGCCGAAGAAATTCGTGCCCCCCGCTGCCGCGCATTGTCCGACCTCAAATGTCTTGCTGAGCGCATCGGCCATCCCCGCCGCCAGGAAGCGGGCAGGCGCCCGGGCAATGACCTCGGTGTCGACCAGCACGACGTCAGGGTTGCGGCGGGTCAACAGCACCCTGTCGACCTTGTGATGGTCGTCGTACAGCACGATCAGCCGACTGGTCGGTGCATCGTTGGAGGCTATGCTGGGTGCGATCACCAGCTTGGCACCGGTGGATCGCGCGACGGCCTTCGACAGGTCGATGGTTTTGCCGCCCCCAAATCCGATGACACAGTCGAACTCGCCGGCCTCGTCGACGAGCGCCTGTGCGCCCGCTTCGGTACACTCGGCCGGACTGTGAATGACGCGAAGCTGAAGCTCTGCTGAAGCCAGCGAAAGCCGCACCGCTTCGATCGCCTCCGTAAGCTGTGGATCGGCAACCACGACGACGGACGTCGTACCGAGCTCGCGGGCTGTTGCACCAATCTCCCTGAGCGCGCCGGGGCCCTGCACATAGCGGCCGGGAAACCCGAAGATACGAAGGCTCATTCCTCACCCCAGTAGAAGTCGCGTCGGCCACCGTCCATGCAGACGGTTGCACCGTTGATGAAGGCCGCTTGTCGCGAACAGAGGAAGGCGACCAGGCTGCCGACCTCGTCTGGCCGGCACAGCCGCCCGACGGGGTTCTGTTCGCGCATGATCGCCAGCTTGTGCTCGGACATGTATGCTAGGAGCTCGGTGTCGACGTAGCCTGGGGCGATCGCGTTGGCTGTCAGGCCAAAGCAGCCGATCTCCTTGGCAAGGGTGCGCGTCAGTCCGGCGATCCCCGCCTTGGCCGCTGCGTAATTTGCGACTCCCGGTCGCCCGCCGCCCGTGTAGTTCATCGACGAGGTGTTGATGATACGCCCGTGCTTTCGCTCGCGCATGAGAGGGATCACGGCACGCGAGCACAGAAAGGTGCTGCGCAGATGGACGTGGATCATCGCATCCCAGGATTCGGTGGTGGTATCGACCAGATGCTTGCCGAGATGTGGACCTGCGATGCCCGCATTGTTCACTAGGATGTCCAGCCGGCCGAAACGATCTGCAACGGCGTTGACCATCGACGCCACAACAGCCTCGTCGGCGGCGTCCGCTGCAAAGGCCTCGCACTGCCAACCTTCGGCCCGCAACGCAGTCGCAGCGTCGGCCGCGGCGTCGCGATCCAGATCATTGAGCGCGATGATCGCCCCTTCCGCGGCCAAGGCCCGTGCTTCCGCAAGGCCGATGCCACGCGCCGCTCCGGTGACGAGGGCGACGCGGCCCGCAAGATCAAGATCCATCGATCAACCTTTCATCGCGCCGGCGGCCAGGCCCTGGATGAAGTACCGGCTGAGGAACATGAACAAGAACAGCAGCGGCAGCGCGATCAGCGTCGCCCCGGCCATCACCTCTCCCCAGCGGACGTCGAAGGTGCCGAGGATGGACGAAAGACCGACCGGCAACGTCTTCTGCGAATCGCTCGACAGAAGGACAAACGCGAAGATGTAGTCAGTCCAGGAAAGAAGGAACGAGAAGATCGCCACCGTCACGATCCCGGGAAGGGAGAGCGGCAGGATGATCCTTACGAAGGCACCGAACCGCGTGCAGCCGTCGATCATCGCCGCCTCCTCGAGATCGAAGGGCATGGACTTGAAGAAACCCCAGAACAGCCAGACGCCCAGCGGCAAGGTTAGGGTGCAATGCGCGATGACGATCGACAATCGGGTGTCGGCAAGGCCCAGTTCGGCAAAGATCGAAAGAAGCGGAATCGCCAGCAGAAGCGGCGGAAACATGTAAGCATACAGCATGCTGCCGATCAGCGCAGTCTTGCCCGGCACCCGGTAGCGGGTAACGGTGTAGGCGACGATGATCGACAGGACCAGCGTGATCACAACAACGAACCCGGCGACGAGGAGGCTGTTCAGGAACTGCTGTCCGTAGTCGGTGTATTGCAGCAGCGTGCGGTAGCTCTCGAGCGAAAATCCGCCCTCGGGCAGAAGTGTCGGGCGGGTGAACAGGGCGCTCGGTGGCCGCAGGCTGGAAATCACCATCCAGTAGATCGGCAGGAACGACCATATCAGCGCTAACAGGATGGCGCCGAAGAAGCCGACCCGCTGTAGCGGCGTGAACGGACGGTGCATTCAGCCCTCCTTTTCTTCGAGGGGGAAGATCCTGAAGTAGATGAAGATCAGAACGGACAGAATCAGGAACGAGATTGTGGCAATCGCGGCTCCGCCGCCGACGTCGTACTGCAGGAAGGCACGCCGATAGGCGAGAATCGGCAGATGCTCGGTCGCTCCGAGGGGGCCGCCCTTGGTCATCAGCCAGACGATGTCGAACTTATTGAACATCCAGATCGAGCGGAGGAGTACGACAACGGTCAGTACCGGGCTGAGCACCGGCAGGGTGATGTGCCAGAAGCGGCTCCATGCGCCAGCCCCATCGACGTGGGCGGCCTCGTAAAGACTGCTTGGAACGGTCTGAAGACCCGCTAGGAAGGAAATCGTGACGAAGGGGGTCCAGGTCCAGACGCTGATCAGGATCACGATTCCCAGCGCGGTGGTGGGGTTTTCGAACCAGGCCGGTCGACCAAGACCCATCTGCATCGCCCAGTTCGTGAACAGCCCGAACGATCCGTCCAGCATCCACTGGAAGGCAACGGCAACCACGACGGTGGGCAGCAGATACGGCAGGATCGTCACGCCGCGGACAATGGCGCGCCCCTTGAAAGGGCGGTTCAGAAGGAGCGCGAAAAGTATCCCGAGCACCACCTGCAGAAGGATGGCGAGGCCGGCAAAGGCCAGACCGACCCACAGCGAATTCCAGAAATCCGGATCGACAACGACACGCTTATAATTGTCGAGCCCGGCCCACGTGCGATCGCCGACGAAGGAGCTCGCATTGAAGAAGCTCAGTTCGACGGCGTGATACACCGGAATGGCGATGAAGACGCCGGTCAGTCCAATCGAAAGGACGAATAACGTCAGAAGGATCTTGTCGCTGGAAGTCGAAAAGCTTCGCATGAGGGTCTCTGCAGGGGAGAGGTCGGTGGGAGCGTTCGCTCCCACCGTTCACGGGGCTCGTCGATGGCTAGGCGAGGGCCTTGCGGTAGAGTTCGGCGCCGCGTTCGAGAGCCTCGGCCGCGGGAACGTCCTGTAGCAAACGCAACTGCCAGGCCTCGGGGATGCCGTAGGCTTCGAAGAGCTTTCCTTGACGGACGTCCGGTGCCGGTCCCTGCGTGTCGACCGACCGGATAATCAGGTCGTCATCGTCGAGCAGGTCCTTCTGGAATTCAATGAATTCCGCGTGCTTCTGGATCAGCGGGTTTGATCGCCACTTCGCATCTTCGTAGATGTCGAGGCGTGCCGGCTGGAAGTGCAATGGCGCGGTATGCAGGAAGTCGACGTAGCGGTCCGTGGTTAGCCAGTCGAGGAACTTGACCGCTTCCTCGGACATGCCTGTCTTCAGCACCACCCAGCCGTCATAACCGTGGTTAATGGCACGCTTCTCGCCACTTTCGCTCGGGAAGGTGAAGTAGCCGACATTCTCCACCATGTCGGGTGCCTTCTGTTCGAGATACTCGATCATGCGGCCGGCATATGGGGCGTGGGCGACCTGGTCGCTGGAGAACTGTGCGAGCGCCGTGGCGAACTCCGCCTGGGTCAGTCCGGGCGGCATGGTGCCGCTCAACGATTTCATGAAATCGAGATAGGCAATCGCCCGCGGCTTCATCACGTCGTTGTCGAGAACCACGTTCCAGCTGTCATCGATGATGTTGACGTCGTTTGCCCACATGTAGCCGAGCGACATCCACTGGGCAGCGCTGTTGTTCCCGAGCGGATGCATCACACCGAAGCGGTTGTCGCTGGTGAGCGCCGTGCAGTTCTCGAGCATCTGTGCCTGGTTTTCTGGAACGCTGAGGCCCTTCTCGGCATAGAGGTCCTTGCGATAGTACATCCAGCAAAGATTGTAGTCGTAGGGATACCAGTAATATTGATCGTTGATGGGGAAGAGGATACGCGGTCCCCATTCGTGCTTCTGGACAAGGTCGTTCAACGGCACCAGCATGTCGTCGCCCGCCAGTAGCGCTACATGGGCTGCAAATGCCAGGGTGGCGATGTCGTAGGGCTGACCGGAAGCGATCGACGCTTGCAGTTTCGCCCACGCCTCGCCCGGGGGCACGGTATCGATCGTCACCGAAACGCCGGTCTGGCTCTCGTAGTCGGCGGCCGCTTTCTGAAGCACCGCGACACTCTCCCGACTAGGCTCGGCATTGAGGAACCGGATCTGCTTCGTCTGGCCGAATGCCCGAGGCACACTCGTGGCCAGAGATGCTGCGCCGAGGGCTGCCGCTCCCGTCAGCAGCGTACGGCGGTTCATGCTGGATGCGTGCAAATTATCGAGTATGCGTTTCATGGTTTCCTCCCAGTTTGCCGCGCCCTAGAGCGCCTGACCGCCAGTTGCATCGAAGAAGTGCATTTTCTCTGGCGGGATTCCGATGTCTCTGGTGTCGTCGATGCGAATGGTGTCGTCGCGGTCGACAACGGCGCGCAACGACTGGCCGCCGACATCGATGGCTGCCACGGTCTGTGCGCCCATCTGTTCGACAAGGACGATCGCGGCAGGAATGCCGCCCGAACCGGTAAAGCCCATGTGCTCCGGGCGAATGCCGAGGGTGACGGGATTTCCGGTCGCAACGGAATCGAGACGGCCCGCTGGAATCGGCAGCGAGAACGCCGCGTGATGGAAGCGGCGCAGGCCGGCATCCTCGCGGATTTCCCCCTCGACGAAGTTCATCTCCGGCGAGCCGATGAAGCTTGCGACAAAACGGTTGGCCGGGCGATCGTAGACCTCCAGCGGCGCACCGACCTGCTGCACTTCACCGTCCTTCATGACCACGATCCGGTCGCCAAGAGTCATCGCCTCGACCTGGTCGTGAGTGACGTAGATCATGCTGGTACGAATGCGCCGATGCAGATTTGCGATTTCCTCCCGCATCCGCACCCGTAACTTGGCATCGAGGTTGGACAGCGGCTCGTCGAGCAGGAAGACCGCCGGCTCGCGTACCATGGCGCGGCCAAGCGCGACGCGTTGCATCTGCCCGCCCGACAATTGCTTCGGCTTGCGGTCCAGCAGTGACTCGATGCCGAGCATGCCGGCGGCCCATCGCACGCGCCGATCGATCTCGGCCGCAGGTACCTTCGCCATCGTCAGGCCGAAGGACAGGTTCTTGTAGATCGTCTTGTGCGGATAGAGCGCGTAGTTCTGGAAGACCATCGCAACGTCACGGCCGCGCGGTTCCAGATGCGTGACATTGCGATCGCCGATCGTGATCTCGCCGGAGGTGACCTCTTCAAGTCCGGCGATCATTCGCAGTGTCGTGGATTTTCCGCATCCCGAGGGACCCACGAGAACGATGAACTCGCCGTCCTCGAAGGATAGGTTGACGGACTTCACCGCATGAAAGCCGCCATAGTGCTTGTCGACATTCCTGAGAACGACCTGGCCCATCTGTCAGCCTCCGACTGCGACGTGGTGAAGACGGTGGTTGATGTCGGCAAGCCGTGACTGAGCATCCTTGTAGATGCCGAACATCTCGGTGTACGTCGCGGCGCTGGCCGGATCCGGCTCGTGACGGGCCGCGATCCCGACGCAAGCGCGAGCCGCTGAGATCTCGTCCGCGAAGACCCCGGCGCCGACGCCGGCCAGCAGCGCTGCCCCGAACGACGCATCGGTCACGGCGGGCATGCTGATCGGCATGGCCAGAACATCGCAGACGATCTGTCGCCAGAGCGCGCTCTTCGAGCCGCCGCCGACGATCCGCGCCTCGCTCATGTCCAGCCCCTGCGCACGGAGTGCGGACAGGCAGTCACGCAGGGAATATGCGATGCCCTCATAGAGGGCCCGCGTCAGATGAGCCTGGCCGTGAGACATGGTGAGGCCGATGAAGTCGGCTCGCAGCAGCGGGTCCCAGTAGGGTGAGCGCTCCCCGTTGAGATAGGGGTGGAACAGCAGCCCTTCGGATCCGGCGGCGATGTCGGCAGCAGCGCGATCATAATGCGCGAATGCGCGATCGTCCGTGGCGGCGAAGACGCTGTCCCGCAGCCATTTGTGCGCGGAGGCACAGCTGTTTGTGGCAACGATCGTGTACCAGAGGCCGGGTACTGCATAGGGATAGTTGATCAGGGTCGAGTGAATGGTCGGTGCGGCCGCCACCACGCTGACGGTCGCAGCCGTGGCGAGCTTGACGCAGCCCGCACCACTTTCCACCGCGCCGGCACCGAAGGACTCAATCGAGGTGTCGGATGTACCGCAAACGACCTTGGTGCCGACCGCGAGACCTGTCTCCGCGGCGGCCCTCGAGCCGACGGTACCGATGATGTCGGTGGGCGACACGACAGGCGGCAGCGTGTCGAGCCGCCAATTTATAAGATCGCAGATCTCGCGCGACCAGCAGTCATTGCCGGCATCATAGAGAAGCGTCCCGATGGCATCGGTGCGGTCCGTGTGCCATTCACCGGTCAGCCGGAAGCGGAGGTAATCTTTCGCGACCATCAGCTTCCGGGTTTTCCGGCCGATGTCCGGCTCGTGCTTCTGAAGCCATGCGAGTTGCGGCAGCGTCCAGGTCGGATTCGGCTGGTTGCAGCCTGTGGCGAGGATCATCTCTCCATGTCGCTCGCTCAGATGTCGCGCCTCAGCACCACTGCGCTGATCACTCCAGAGGATCGCTGGTCGAAGCGGCCGGTCTGCCTCGTCGAGGAGAACCGGGGTATGGGCACCTGCGCTGAAGCTGACGGCCGCCACATCCGCTCCGGAGAGCCCGGCTTCCCGCAGGGCGCGTGGCACCGTGGCACACATGGCCACATACCAATCGTCGGGATCCTGCTCGGTCCAGCCCGGCTTCGGGTGACGCGTCGCAATTTCCATGGACGCGTCACCGACAACGCGTCCATCCGCGCTGATGATCGTCGTCTTGACGCTGCCGGCCCCGATATCGACGCCCATGAGATGATTGCTGATCGTCATTCAGGCGTCCACAGTCTCGAGCGCGGCCAGGAAGGTGCGAAGCTCCGCCGGAATGTCGTATCCATACACGCATGCCGGACGACACAATTCGGCAACCCGGGTCTCCGACAGCTTCGCGACCACGTCGGGATCGGCGCGGACATAGCCTTCTTCCACAGCGACGGCGAGATAAGACAGGGCCGACGGAAGAAGCGTCTCCAAATGGCTGTCGGATGTCTCGGGAACAGCGCCCCGGCAAGGGTTCGGGCAATAGCTGCAGATGCGAAGTGAGTTGATGCGATCGCTCATGATTACGCCTCGCTCTCGCTGCGCCGGCGAAGGGCGAGTTTTCCGGGATTGCAAACATTGTTCGGGTCGAGCGCGTCCTTGATCGCCTGCAGGACGCCGTGGCCGTGGCCAAGCTCCTCCGGAAGCCAGGGATTGCGGAATGAACCGGCGCCATGGTGATGGCTGATGCTTCCGCCCTTGGCGATGCAAATGCTCTGCGCCTGTCGCCACGCTTCCTTGTGCAGGCGCAGACCTTCCTCATCACTGAGTGCGGGGAACCTGACCGTCATGTACTGACAGGCACCTTCCGGATACACGTGCGACCAGTGAGCGCCGAAATGCGCATCGGGATGCAGGGCCCGGATCGCACCACCGATTTCCTCGTACAGCGCCGAGAGTTCGGTCCAGTTGCCGGTGATCTCGATCGTGTCCATGAAGTAGTTGTTCGCCTGAAATTTTGGCGAATAGGACTGGTATCGTGACGCCTTCCATTTTTCGTATGGAGCCAAGTCGTCCGACAGCGCTGCGCCCTGGCGGGTGCAGATGTCGAGGGCGAGCCTGCGTTCGGCGCCCACGATGTCCGGATGCCCCGCAAATACCAGCACGCAAAGGAACGGTCTGGTGTCGAATGGTGCTGCCCGACCGGTCCGCTCCTGCGATTCTGCAAGGTCGTAGAGACGAGCAATCTCCGGGCGCAATTCCGACTGGGTGATCTCGCGCAGCGCGTTCCATGCGGACGGAAGATCGGGGAAGGCGACGACAGCGGGAACCCGGGTCTTGGGCATCCGCCAGATCCGCAGGGTGAGTTCGGTGATGATCCCGAGCGTGCCTTCGGAGCCCACCAGGACATCGCGCAGACCGGGGCCCACAGCACGGCGCGGTAGCGGCCGGACCTCCATGATTTCGCCGTCCGGCATGACGGCGCGCAGCCCGACGACGATGTCCTCGATCTTTCCGTATTTCGAGGAAGCCTGCCCCGCGCCGCGACAGGCCGCCCAACCACCGACCGTCGACATGTACATGGACTGGGGATAGTGGCCGGCGGTCCATCCTTCACGATTGAGCGCTTCCTCGAAGCGCCCCCCGTTCATGCCGGCCTGTACCGTCACAAGCCCGTTCACGGTATCCATCGCGCGGATCTCGTCGAGACGTTTCAGGTCGATCATCACCTCGCCGTTCAGGGGCAGGGCCCCTCCGACGACGCCGGATCCCGCGCCGTAGGGAATGAGCGGGAAGCCGTTCTCGTTCGCCGCCTTAACAAGCTGTGCGACTTCTGCCTCGCTTCCCGGCTGAACGATTGCCCGCGGCATCGCTTCGGGTGTCCGTCCGGATCGGAAGCTGAATGTGGCGATGGGGGTGCGGTCCCGACTGTATGCCAGACGATCGGCGAAGGAGGCGCTGGTATGCCCGGCTCCGACGATGGCTTCGATCGCGCCTTGCCAGCGGGGCGAGTGATCGTCTTTCTTTGCCTGCTCGGCGGCAATTTCCAGCATTTTCCATTCCTGCGCTTCTGCGATGATGTTGTCACGATAAACGTAAAAACGATTCAGTCAATCGTTTTACCAGATCCGAAGAGGAAGCATTTGGCCGTATCCGACAGGCTACGGGTCTGAGACCCGATCTCGTTCGGAAAGACGTCGCATGCAGCTTCAACTCCTGGAAAATCGCTCCCAGCTGCTTCGTTGCTCTTCAGAAGCGTTTGCCGCACTGCATCCTCCAGTCTCATTTAATGCATGCATTGACGCATTCATTAAATGAGACTACGCCGTAGACAGTGGCGAGGCAGTGGCGACAGGAGTATTCGGATGAGTGATCTGCAGATCGTGGTGCTTCCCGGTGACGGAATCGGCGTCGAGGTAATGGAAAGCGGTCTGGCCGTTTTGGATGCCCTGGAGGCGCGCTGCGGCTTTCGCATTGCCCGTAATCAGCATCCGGGCGGGGCGGCCTATTTCAAGCAAACCGGCATCGCCTTGACCGACGAGGCTTCGCAGGCGACGAGAACCGCAGATGCGATCCTGTTCGGTGCCATGGGGCTGCCCGACATCCGCTATCCC
Source organism: Aurantimonas sp. A2-1-M11 (assembly GCF_036549475.1). Lineage (NCBI taxonomy): Bacteria > Pseudomonadati > Pseudomonadota > Alphaproteobacteria > Hyphomicrobiales > Aurantimonadaceae > Aurantimonas > Aurantimonas sp. A2-1-M11. Next base: position 26,950 of record NZ_JAZHLI010000039.1, read on the forward strand.
GACGGCACTGAGATCGCACCGCATCTCGAGATGCGCCGGGAATTCGGCCTCTACGCCGGTGTTCGTCCCGTCAGGCACCTTCCCAATACGCCCAGCCCGCTCGTCGATCCGCGCGCCAAGGACATCGATCTCGTCATTATCCGCGAATCGACGGAAGGCCTGTTCTACTCCCGCGGCAAGGGCACGGTGGAAAACGACAGTATCGCACGCGAGACCATGGTCATCACGCGCGCGACCACCGAGAAGCTTTTCGACTTCTCCTTCCGTCTCGCCGAGCGGCGCCAGAAGCTGCGAAACAGACCGGGCCGCGTTACCTGCGTCGACAAGTCGAACGTGTTCGTCGCGATGGCCTTCTTCCGCAAGATCTTCCGCGAAAGGGCGGCGAACTTTGCAGGCGTCGAGGCGGACGCCGCCTATGTCGATGCCACGGCACTGGATCTGATCCGCAAGCCTTGGGACTTTGACGTCATGGTCATGGAGAACATGTTCGGCGACATAATCTCCGATCTCGGCGGTGGACTGGTCGGCGGCATGGGCCTGGCGCCCTGCGCCGAGATCGGCGACGAGCATGCGCTGTTCCAGCCGAGCCATGGCAGCGCGCCCGACATCGTGGGCACTGGCAAGGCCAATCCGACGGCCATGCTCCTGTCGACAGCGATGATGCTCGACTGGCTCGGCGCGCGTCACAAGCTGGAGAAGCTGACCGAAGCCTCGCTCATCCTCGAAGACGCGATAGATCGGGCCTATGCGGAACGGATCCGGCCATTCGAGTTCGGCGGGAGCGACGGCACCAGCGAGATCACCCGCGCCGTGATCGAGGAAATCGGAGCGGCGAAATGAGTGACGGTCCCGAGACGGATCGCGCCGCGCCTTACGTCATTCTCGTCGAATTCGCGCTGGCGGTTGGGGCCGATGCGGCGTTCGAGGCCCTGATCTTGGAGAATGCCCGCCGCTCGCTCTCCGACGAGCCCGGTTGCCGCGTCTTCGACGTTTGCGCCAAGGCCGACGACGCCTATTCCATCGTGCTTTACGAGGTGTATGCCGATCGCGCCGCCTTCGATGCGCATCTGGCTGCGCCGCACTTCAAGGCGTTCGATGAGGCCTCCGCGGCGCTGGTAACCGGCAAGCGCGTGACCGAGCTCACGCTTCTGACTGGCGCGTCGGGCTGATCGCCCGCGACGGGGCGTGGCGGGCGAGGGGGCTCGCCACGCCGGTCCGGAATGGGGTGTCGAACCGGCAGCCCGGAGTTTTGCAGTCTCTAGAGCTGCGTCAAACCGTAATCCCGCAGCAGACCGACCAGCATCCGGCCGTTGCGGAACCTGTGTTCGCGGTGAATCTGCCTGGCGGCATCGGCGTCACGCCGTTCGATCGCGTCGAGCAGTGCTTCATGGTCCTCGTTCGAGCCCACGGGCTTGGGTCGCAACCGCAGGGTCAGCATGCGGACGCGATGGGACTGGGCAAGGAATTGCGAAACGAGGGCGCGCAGGCGCCGGTTCGGGCAGTTCTCCATTAGCAGCCGATGGAAATGGTCGTCGGACTGTGCCCAGGCCAGAAGGTCTTCCGTCTTCAGCGCCGCGTCCATGTCGTCGACGGCCTGGCGCATGGACTGCATGGCTTCGTCCGTGATGCCCTCGCGCGCGATCTCTTCCGCGGCCTCCGATTCCAGCGCCGTCAGGATCTGGTAGATTTCCTGCATGTCGTCGGCCGAGACCGGCAGCACCCGCATGCCGTGTCGCGGCTTGATCTCCACCATGCCTTCCTCGGCCAGTCGGATCATCGCCTCGTGGATCGGCGTACGGCTCATTGCCAGAAGAACCGACAGTTCCTTTTCCAGGACATGCGTGCCGGCGGGCATTTCGTTGTTCAGGATCAGCCTGCGGATCTCGCGATACGCCCGTTCGGCGTAGGAGATCCGCTCATCCGCGACGGATCCGGTTGCGCCAGTCTCTGTCGCAGTTGTCACAAGGCACCTTCCGCAAAAGAATCATCTCGTACCGTCTTTAACATTCCATCGCCGGCCGAGGCATAGATCGCCGCTTCAATCCGCAGATTGGCCAGATAGTCCGCAGCTGTGTTGACGACAGGTGTGCCCTGCAGGAGATGGTCGACAACATGGCGTTGCAAGGCAAGAACGCTGTCGCCGGCAAATCCCTCCATGTTCCGCTCGTAGGCGATCTCGCTCTTCACGTTGGTGCCGAAGGAGCGGAAGAACAGGCGGCCATAGCCGTCGAGCCTGATCGTGCCCTCCGAACCCTCGACCAGCATCTCCCCCATGGTCAGGCGGCGGTCGTCGGCGAGATGATCCCCGAGCCTGTTGCCGTCGAACATGGCGCGGACGCCGTTCGCGAATTCGAACAGGATGAAACCCGCATCCTCGCCGGCGATCACGGGGTTCAGGCGGGTGAGCCGCGCCATTACCGCGTCCACCGGCCCGAACAGGTAGCGGAACGTGTCGACGAAGTGGATTGCGGTCTCATGGACGAGGAACCGCTCCATCTTCTGGAAATAGGGCTGTCGGTCGAGATAGGCGCGTGGCCCCTGCCCATCGCCGGGACGCATGCGGAATCCAGCCTGGTAGACGGTGCCGACCCGTCCGGCTTCGATCTGGCGGCGGATCTCCCGATACCACGGCTGGAAACGGAAATTCTCGTGCACCACGAGCAGCGTCTGCGCGTCGGCCGCAAGCTTGGCCGCCTCTTCGGCCTCGGAGATACCAGTGCAGAAGGCTTTCTGGCAGACCGTCGGGATCTTCCGTCCCGTGGTCTTGCGGATCAGCTCCAGATGCGTGTGCGGCGGCGTGATGATATCAACGAGATCCGGACGCACCGTGTCCAGCATGGCGTCGACGTCGGTGTAGACGTTAGGAACCGACCAGCGATCGGCATACTCGCGCGCCTTCGCCGCGTCCTGATCGCAAACCGCGACAAGCGACGCATCGTCGATGCGCGACCAGGCGTCGTGGTGAAAGCGGCTGAAATAGCCGGCGCCGATGGTCGCGACACGAAGTTTGCTCATGGGCGGGGTTCCTTGGCGATGGGTGTCATGATGGCGTCGGTGCCAGGGCGGGCAAATCGGCGATCCGCCGCTGCAGCGCATCGATGGGCAGGGCCCAGTGCACAGGCGCAGCGCCTGCGATCGGGCACTCGAAGCTTGCGATGGACTCCCCTTGCAGGCAGCCGAGATAGGCGACCCTGAGGTCCGGCCCGCCGAAGGCGAGACTGGAGATCGCCCGCAGCTTGCGGCTCTTCATCGTGTCGAGATGCGACCGCTCGATGCTGTTCGTGGCGTAGGCCTCCTCCACATGCGCGACGTGATCGGGATCGGCGTCTTCCAGGACGAGAGTCTGCTCGCCGTCGGGGCTGACCCTGATCACACGGTTGCTGACGATGCTCGTGATCCAGAGATGACCTTCGCAATCGAATGTCATGCCGTCGGGGTAGGTGCCCGGGCCAAAGGAGGTGACCACGTGCTGCCCATGCAGCCCGCCGTCTCGGATGGTGAATCGGGTCAGGCGCCGCGCGAACGTCTCGTTGACGTAGAGATGGCGTCCGTCCGGGCTGACGAGGCACTCGTTGCTGAAGCCGATCCCGTCGGCGACGATCCTGGCGCGGCCATCCTCGACGAGAACGATGAAGCCGTCCGCGACATCGCCGCGGGCTGCAAGGTGGCGTGGCATCATGCGGGTGCTGACCGTCACCCACATGCGGCCGGCCGCGTCCAGATGCACGAAATTGGCCGGCGGCAGCGGTGCGCCCTCGACTTCGAGCAGGACTGGCTCCGTCATGCCGTCGGGGTGGAGGCGCCAGACCCCGCCGGTCTCCGCGCCGAGCTCGGTTAGAAGGATGCTGCCGCCACGTTCCAGCGCGATGCCGTTGGGCCGCAATGGCCGCGGTGGATTGCGCGCCAGATGCCGACTGACCCGTCCGGAGGGCTCGATGATCGCGACGCCGCCCCCGTCGGTCCAGTCGGCCGTGAGCAGTAAGCCGGACTGGTGGGTCAGGACGCATTCGGGCCGGTTCAGCCCGTGCCCGTGAAAGGTGATCCCGGAAAGACTGAGCATCAAACGACCTCGACAAGGATATGAAAGAGCAGTATCCTATTCGTAGACTAATACATAAGCGCATACAATGTATGGAAATTGCTCCGACTGGGAGGTTGGAGGGATGCCGAGTAGAAGTCTTAACGGGAGGAAAATCATATGCTTGACTGGAAAATTGCGGGAGCTGTAGCGCTCCTGACCGGTGCCTTGGCAATGCCCGCAGCGGCGCAGGATTACCCGGATCGGGATATCTCCAATGTCGTCGTCTGGGCGGCGGGCGGTGGCACCGATACGCTCAACCGTCTGATCTCGGCAGAGATGCAGGACGATCTCGGCGTCAATATCAATGTCTCCAACCGCACCGGCGGTGTCGGTGGTTCGGTCGGGATGAGCTACGTTCATTCGCAGCCAGCCGATGGCTACACGCTGGCCGGCATTTCGGAATCGGTTGTTACGGCCGGTGTGCAGGGCGGCTGGGATCAGCGTATGGACGTATGGGACTTCTTCCTCGTCGGCGGTTCGCCGGAAATCATCTCGGTGTCGGCGAACGCGCCGTACCAGACCCTTGAGGAGGTGATCGCGGCGGCCAAGGAAGCGCCCGGTACAATTCGCGCCGGCGCGAGCGCAGCCGGCTCGATCCATCATCTCAATTTACTGGCCCTGCAAAAGGGTACGGGGGCAGAGTTCAATTTCATTCCGTACACTGGCTCGGCTCCGGCGCAGAATGCCGCGATCTCCGGCGAGGTTACTTTGGTCGTTACTTCGCTCGCCGAACAGCAGCAGCTGATCCAGGCCGGACGCTTGCGGCCGCTGGCCATGCTCGTGCCGGACGCGACCGAACTCGACGGTATCGGCACCATCCCTTCGGCCTTCGATGCCTATCCGGGGCTGACGGACACGCTGCCGATCAAGCAGGCGATCGGCCTGGCGGTGCGGGCGGATACGCCTGACGACGTGAAGGCCAAGCTCACCAGCGCCTTTGATGCAGCGATGGCTTCCGATGCCGTCGTCAAATGGGCCGCGGACAACCACTATACCCTCTCCGGCCTGACCGGCGAGGAGGCGAGTGCTGAAATGAACCGGCTGGAATCGCTGTTCGCCTGGACGCTCGACGATCTCGGCGCGACGACCGTCAGCCCGGAGAAGCTGGGCATTCCGCGTCCGTAACGGCTTCCGGACCGACGCGACAAAAGGGGCGGGGGGGCAATGCCGCTCCGCTTCCGGCAAATACGAATATCGTGAGGAGCGTTGCAGGGCATGGATCCAAATCGCTCGCTGAAGGACGCACGCGCAGATTTCTGGGCAGGCCTCGTCATTCTAGGCTCGGCGACAGCCATGCTCGCAGGGTCGCTCTCCTATCCCCTACAAGGCACTTACGCGGGCGTGCGCAATGCCTGGTACGTTTCGCCGGCCCTGTTTCCGCTCATCATTGCCACCGGCCTGATCGTTCTCAGCCTGATGCTTCTGGCGCGGGCGCGCAGGAATGGCGGGACCGAAGCGGCCATGGCCTCGATCCGGCATCTGCGTCCAGGCCGCATGTCCGAGCGCAGCGCCACCTTCTGGCTGACCGCCGCGCTGCTCGTGGGCTATGTCTACGGCCTTGTTCCGCGCGTCGACTTCGTCGCCGCAACGGCGCTGTTCCTGCTGGCCTTCACGACTCTCTTCCACCTGACCGCCTCCGCAGCCAGCAGGCTGATCCTCGCCTTGTTCTTCATTGTCGTCCTGGCCATCGGAGGGGCGGCATCTCTCGGCTACGAGACCGGTATACGGACATCCGGTGCCCTGATCGTCGACGCGGCCATCTGGCTGGCCGTCTTCGGTGCCAGCGCCATGCTCCTGGTGGTCGACCGCACGCCCGAGGATGTCGCCCGACATGCACGGCAATGCGTCGTCCTCAGCCTCCTGGCGCCTTTGATCCTCGGCATCGTGTTCAAATACGGGCTCCTGGTGCCGCTCCCTCACGAAGGACTGACGATCGTGGGAACCGATCACGTCCGGGCGCTGCTCCGCTCCACCTTCTAGGCGATCCTCATGTGGCTCATCGATTCCTTTGGTTCGTTCTTTGCCGCTCTCGGCGGGCTGCTGGCGAACCCGTCGAACTGGATCATCCTCATGGGATCCAGCTTGTTGGGGATTGTCTTCGGGGCTTTGCCGGGGCTGACGGCGACCCTCGGCGTCGGACTGCTGGCGACGCTCACCTATGGCTTCGATCTGGACGTGGCCCTCATCGCACTCCTGGCAATGTACGTGGGGGCGGTCTATGGCGGCTCCTATTCCGCCATCCTGATGAACATTCCAGGCACCGCAGCCTCCGCCGCGTCAGCCCTCGACGGCTATCCCATGGCGCGACGGGGCGAAGGCGGTCGCGCCCTGGGACTAACCACGACGGCTTCCTTCATCGGGACCATCCTTGGCATGCTCGCGCTGGTCGTCTCGGCGCCGCTGATCGTCGAGCTGGCATTGCAGTTCACCTCCTACGAATTCTTTGTCCTCGCCCTGTTCGGCATCCTGATCTCCGGAACCTTGACCAGCCCCGACCTTGTCCTCAAGGGCTGGATCGCAGGTTTCATTGGGCTGGCGCTCTCAACGGTCGGGCGCGATCTCCTAATGTTTTTCCCGCGCTTCACCTTTGGTTTCCCGGAGCTGGATTCCGGCCTTGAGGTCGTACCGGTTCTCATCGGCGCCTTCGCCGTTCCGCAGATCATCCGGTCCCTGCAGGAGCGGCACATCGCCGGGCCGATCCAAAAGGTCGGTCGGGTCCTGCCCGACTTCGGGACTATCTTCCGCAACCTTCGCCATATCGTTCGCTCCGGTCTGATCGGCGTCGGCATTGGCGCGGTTCCCGGCATCGGTGAGGACATTGCCGGCTGGGTGTCCTACGGCACCGCCAAGAGCATTTCGAAGACGCCGGAAAATTTCGGCAAGGGCGAGCCCGCCGGGCTCATATCCGCGGAGACCGCCAACAATGCCTGTATCGGCGGTGCGCTGATCCCGTTGGTCACCCTTGGTATTCCCGGTAGCCCGCCGGCTGTGATGCTGCTCGGCGCGCTCATGCTGCATGGGCTGACGCCGGGACCAATGGTCTCCATCGAGCGTCCCACATTCCTGACCGAACTGGCCGCGATCATGGTACTGGCATCGCTGGCCATGTGGCTGAACGGCATTTTCCTCGCCCGGCAGGTGATCCGGGTGCTCAGCATCCCGACCACCCTCTTCATGCCGATCGTCGCCGTGGTCAGCGTACTGGGCTCCTATGCACTCGGTCTCAGCATCTTCAACCTTTATCTGATGATTCTGGTCGGGCTCGCTGCCTATCTCCTGACTGAGATGGAGTATCCCATTGCACCGCTGGTGATCGGGGTGATCCTTGGACCGATGGCCGACACCAATCTTCGCCGCGCGCTGATGGTGGGGCAGGGCGACATCACCGGCTTCTTCTTGCGGCCGGTCAGCCTCATCCTGATCCTTGCCATCGTGCTGATGGTGCTGTTGCAGCTTCCCGCCTATCGCCGCATGCGCCAGCGGCAGAACGAGTGGCTTCGACGAGCCTGGTCGCGCGTTCGCCGCCGGGCCTGAGCACAGACCTCGGCCTCGAGGGGGGAGTTGCTGTCCCGGCTGACGGCATTTCGCATAACGCCCGACCCGATACCGGCGCCGAAGTTGGCGATTTCCTGATCGCCGCCACGGAGCTGACCGATCCTACAAAATTTGCAGATTCCCCGAACCTCGCCCCGCGCGGCTGTTGTCGCACAATCTGGAATTGGCGCTCGGATCGGCATCTCGGATTTCATTACGTATGCATTGACGAATGCGTTGGCTTATAGACATACTGTGGAATGGGTTGCGCGGAGAAGCGTATCGGCGGCTGACAGCGTGCACGTCGTATTCCGCTTCCTCTCAGTTTGTGGCCCATCAAGCTCTAGGGAGGAGATCGATCATGAAAAAAACAACGGTCGCAATGGCCATGCTGCTGAGTGGAGTGCTCTCAGCACAGACCGAGGCACGCGAGATCAGCCTGGCGCATCTTGCGCCCATCAACGACCCACGCCATGAAACCCTCGTCGAGTTCGCTGAGCAGGTGAAGGACGAGACTGATGGCGAGATCACCATCAAGATCTTTCCGAACTCTACTCTGGGTAAGGATCGCGAGGTTTTCGAGCAGCTGCAGGGCGGCCTGACCGAACTCGCCCTCAACGGCGAGATCGTGTCGAACTTCTATCCGAAATGGTCCATCATCAACTTACCCTACTTTTGGCGCGATCAGGATCACCTGAACACCTTTCTTTCCAGCGATACTGCGCAAGGTTGGGTGGGCGACATGGCCGAGCAAACCGATGTCCGTACGCTCGCCTTTCTCAATCGCAATCCGCGTATTCTTGCCACCAAAGAGACCGAGGTGAATTCGGTCGAGGACATTCAGGATCTGAAAATCCGGGTCCCTCGCATCGACATCTACATGGATACTTGGCGGGCTTTCGGCGTGCAGCCGACGCCCTTGTCGTCTTCAGAATTCTTCCTGGCGCTGAAGACCGGCACGGTCGATGGCATGGAGAACCCGATCGAAGTCATGCATGATTGGAAAATCTATGAGGTGGCCAAGAACCTCTCACTGACAGAGCACATGCAGACGCGGCTCTTCCTGAACGCCAGCACGAAGTTTCTCGACAGCCTGAGTGAAGAGCATCGTAAGGTGATTGTGGACGCGGCAGTCGACGCCGAACGCCGGCACGCGGAAAAAATGAGCCAGATGAGCGGCGAATATGTTGAACTGCTGCGTGAGCAGGGCATGACAATCGTCGAGGACCCTGACGTGTCGGGGTTCAAAGAGCGTGCCGATGAGGTCCACGAGGCCTATCGTGACGTGATTGGCAATGATGTGTTCGAGGCTGCCAAGTCCATGTAGCCCCTTTGGCGGAACGCGCGGCCGACGCCGGCGCGTTCCGCCAATCTGTCCTTTAGACACCTGCTGCGCTCGAGAGGCGAACACATGCCATTGTCCACCGCGGACCTACCAGGGCCGGCGCGCGCGCTCGCCGTGCTCAACCGTCTGGTCACGTTCGTAATCATCATTGCCTTTCTCGCCATGGTGTCGTCGGCTTGGCTGCAGGTCATCTCCCGCTATTTCTTCGGCTACTCGCTCGGCTGGACCGAGGAGGTGGCCCAGATCTCGCTGTTCTGGGTGACGTTCATGACGGCGGCGCATCTGGCTGCCGGTCGGCGGCTGATGAAGGTGGACGCCTTTCTCGTGCTGGCCCCTCCTCGCATGCGCCTGGCGCTCTCCGCGCTGATGCAGTTCGTTGCGGCGCTGGGTTTCGCCTATCTCGCCTGGCTGGGTATCCGGTTGATGGGGCTGGCCGCGAACCAGACCTCGACGGCGCTGAAAATTCCCTATTCCGCCATCTATCTGAGCCTGCCTGCGGGTGTCGGCATTCTCGTCCTGCATCTGTTGATCCACGCGGTCCACGATGCCCGTCATGCTCTGCGCGGCGACATCCGGGCTGATGATCCGACCGCATCGCGCGATCTGAGGGATCAGTAATGACCTTTCTCCTCGTCTTCTTCTTGCTCCTGGCGGCAGGCATGCCAATCGCTGCGGTCATGGTGGTGGTCGGTCTTGCCTATGTGGTGCTGGTCATGGGCATGGACCCGCTGATCGCCGCCCAAAGGGTAGCGACCGGTATCGACTCCTTCCCGCTACTGGCCATCCCGTTCTTCATGCTTGCAGCCGAGCTGATGAACCATGCCGGGATCACCGACCGCATCTTCCGCCTCGCCAAGGCGATCGTCGGGGCCGTGCCCGGCGGGCTCGGCCATGTGAATGTCGTTGCCAGCATGCTCTTTGCCGGCATGTCCGGATCGGCTGTGGCCGATGCTGGCGGGCTCGGAAAGATCGAGATCAAGGCGATGAGGGAGGACGGCTACGATGTCGAATTCGCTGCTGCCCTGACTGCAGCGTCATCGACGATCGGACCGATAATCCCGCCAAGCATCTCTTTCGTCATCTACGGCCTGACGGCGGGCGTATCCATCGGCGGCCTTTTCGCTGCGGGGCTCGTCCCGGGCCTTCTCATGGGCGGCGCGCTGATGGTGATGGTCGCCATCTATTCGGTGAGAAGGGGTTATGGTCGCTCCCAACCGTTCACTTTCGTAGAACTCGGCGCTTCCTTCACTCACGCGTTCCTCGCGCTGATGACGCCGGTTATCATCATCGGCGGCATTCTGGGCGGCGTGTTCACGCCGACCGAAGCGGGAGCGTTTGCCGTTCTGTATGCCTTTATTCTCGGGAAGTTCGTTTATCGCACCGTTCGCTGGAGCGACGTACCGGAATTGGTGATGGAGACGGCGCGCAGTTCGGCAAACGTCCTGTTTATCATCGCTGCGAGCGCCCTCCTGGGGTGGATCCTGACCGCCGAGCAAATTCCCATTCATTTGGCCGAGGCCATTATCGGCTTCTCGGCCGAACCGTGGGTGTTCCTGCTGCTGGTGAACCTGATTCTGTTCGTCTTGGGCTGCTTTATGGCGTCGGCACCGGTGATCATCATGCTTGCGCCGGTGCTCTTGCCCTCGGCGACTCTTCTAGGGATCGATCCAATTCACCTGGGCGTCGTCATGGTGCTGAATCTGATGATCGGGTTGATCACGCCGCCGGTGGGGCTGTGCCTCTTCGTGGTGGCGGATGTGGCGCAGCTGCCGGTCGCTCGATTGGCACGCGCGTTGGTACCGTTCTTCATTCCGTTGGTCGTGGTCCTCTTGCTGGTGACCTACATTCCGCAGCTGACCCTCACCTTCCCGGCGCTGCTCGGATATGGTGGGTAACGGCCTGCTAAACCGTGGTGGGCCTGCTGTCTTCTCTGCCACGCGCGCCGGATCGGAGACGCCGGAGCGCCAATGGCCGCCAGATGGTGACCGAAGCCGCCATTTCTTGCCCTCGTCCCAGCCGGTGCCCGCCTGCCGGCACCGCGGAATCTGTCTTCGGACTCTTATCAACTGTCAGATTTTGTCCACTCTCGCGGGCTTCAGGCCCTTCTTGTCCGTAACCGCGTCATCCGGAACGATGCCGCTGAGGTTCAATACGTAGGCTCAGACCGCGTAGATCTCATGGGGGGGCGTGGTCTGGGGCCTTCATTTCGGCATCAGAATAAAGTCGATGACGTGCACCGCACCGTTCGACCGCATCAAGTCTGCCTTGGTAACCTCCGCTCCGCCGCCGCTTTTATCGATGACGTCGAGCAGGTCTCCGTCCATATTCAGCGGGAGCATAGCGTCCTCGACAGTGGTACAATTGTGCGCACCGCTGTCCTCCTTGATCATCTTTATCGCCTCCGACGAGGTTGCAGCAGCCGATGGGCCGAAATCGGCATATGAGCGATCTTATTGCGGACTTCGTCAACAGTCACCATAGATGCGAATTTCGCTGATCGTGAGCGTCGATTCATTCCATCGTGAGCGCTGATTTCAGACGATCGTGATGCGCATTTCGCACGCATGCGCCATTCTCCCCTGTCGATCCTGGTGTGCGAGCGCGATGGGCGGGCCGGAGCCGGACAGGGCGCAGCAGAGAGAAGCGGCTTTTATCGAAGTCTCTTTCGATCTGCTGGGCTCCTTCTGAGGGTCTTGAGAATCACTGCCAACCCCAACGCCCCGATGGTCGCCAAGCCGAGCTTAATTGCTGTCCGATCGCTCTGAGTGAGAACGAGTAGCCTGCGGTTCGAAGCGCGGCTGGAAAAGCGGCCTCGGGCGCTGGAATGGCCTGGCGCCGGTGCGAAGAGATTGGCCGGGGCGTCGGGATTCCTGGGCTCTTTGGTCAATTGGCCGCTATAGCCCTTACGCGCGAGAAAGCGGTCGAGAAGGCCCGGCGCAACCATGTTGCCGAGGATCGCCCGGATACTGGAATGGCCGATCCAGGCCTCGCGGGTGCCGCTCTCGGCCGCTTCGAAGATCGCCCTCGCGACGGTCTCCGGCTGGAAGATTGGCGGCACCGGTTGCGCCCGCCACGGGGTCTTGTTCAGCGACCAGTCAAACTGAGGCGTGTTCACCGCCGGCAACTGGCAGACGACGACGCGAATATCGAGGCCATCATGGATGATCTCTGATCGCAGCGAGTCGGAAAAAGCGCGGATCGCCGCCTTGGCCGCGCAATAGGGCGCCTGCAGCGGCACCGAACGGTAGCCGAGGGCGGAGCCGATATTAACAATCGTGCCACGCCCGTGCCGTCGCATGCGCTTCAGGGCGGAGAGCATGCCGTGGACCTGGCCGTGATAGGTGACATCGGTCGCGCGGCGGACCTCCTCGGCGGTCAAATCTGCGACCGGTGAGAACACCGTCGCCATGGCGACATTGACCCAGGTGTCGATCGGTCCGAGTTCGGTTTCCACCCGGGATGCCGCTTCGTCCACCGCCGCTGCATCGGCAACGTCCGTCGGAACCGCGACAGCCCGCCGTCCGGTCGCTTCGATCTCAGCGGCAAGATCTTGGAGGCGTTCGCGGCTGCGGGCGAGGAGGCCGACGTCATAGCCGTTCCTGGCAAATTCGAGCGCTACGGCGCGACCGGCACCTGCTCCCGCACCGGTGATCACGGCAACCTTGGGCATGAGCGACCCCACGAGTGTCTTTCGCAACGTTCCTGCTGCAGCCAACTGTCGGAATTGCACCAAGCCGGCCACCATGGCTAACGTAGACCCTCGGCAACCGACATCCATTGGGACGCCATATATTGTTGAACTCGAACGTCCCCGTGCGCGCTGGTCGAAATCTCGACCACAGGAGGCCCGATGCTGAATCTCTGGTACAAAAACGCCGTCATCTACTGCGTTGACGTCGACGCGTTCCTCGACTCCGATGGCGACGGCATCGGCGACTTTCGGGGCCTGGCCGACCGCCTCGACCACATCGAGGCACTTGGGGCAACCTGCATCTGGCTCTTGCCCTTCTACCCCACGCCCGACCGCGACAACGGCTATGACATCACGGATTATTACGGCGTCGATCCGCGGCTGGGCAACCTCGGGCATTTCGTAGAGTTCGCCAACGCAGCACGAGACCGGGGACTGAAGGTGATCGTTGATCTGGTGGTCAACCACACCTCGATCGATCACCCCTGGTTCCAGGCAAGCCGGGCGGGCCACCCAGTCTATCGCGACTGGTACCTGTGGAGCAAAGAGAAGCCGAAGGACGCCGACGAAGGGGTGATCTTTCCCGGTGTCCAAGAATCCACATGGACCTTCGACCAGAAGCGCAAGGCCTACTATTTCCACCGCTTCTACAAGCACCAGGCCGACCTCAACATCGCCAATCCGGCGGTGCGGGAGGAGATCCAGCGCATCATGGGCTTCTGGCTGGAACTCGGCGTGTCGGGCTTCAGGATCGATGCCGTACCGTTCATCATAGAGGACCTGAAGAAGCCCGGTGATGGTCTATCGCCCTTCGACTACCTGACCGAGATGCGTCAGTTCCTCTCCTGGCGGCGGGCCGAGGCGATCCTCCTCGCCGAGGCCAACATTCCGATGAGCAAGGCCCAAGACTATTTCGGCGATGGGGATCGGCTCAATCTCATTTTCAATTTTCCGCTCAATCAGACGCTGTTTCTGGCGCTGGCCCGCGGCGACGGAGAGCCGCTTCGATCGCTGCTTCGGAACCTGCCGGACATTCCGGAGATCGGTCAGTGGGCAACCTTCCTGCGCAATCATGACGAGATCGACCTCGGGCGCCTCTCCACCGAGGAGCGGCAGGAGGTCTTCGCTGCATTCGGTCCGGACAAGTCGATGCAACTCTACGACCGAGGCATCCGTCGACGATTTGCGCCGATGCTCGGCGGTGACGAACGCAGGATTGCGATGGCGATCAGCCTGATGCTGGCACTGCCGGGCACGCCGGTGATCTGGTACGGCGACGAGATCGGAATGGGCGATAATCTCGATCTGCCGGAGCGCAAGGCGGTGCGGACCCCCATGCAGTGGACGAGCGGTGCGAATGGTGGCTTCTCGACGGCGCCCGCCGAGGACTGCGTGCGTCAGCCCGTCGCCGATGGCCCCTTCTCCTACGCCCATGTCCATGCCAATCGCCAGAGGATAGACACGGAAAGCATCTTCTCGACATCCCAGAGGCTGATCCGCGCGCGGCGCGGCGCAAGGGAGATCGGCTGGGGCGACTGCCGCGTCGTCGACACCGGCGAGACATCGGTCGTTGCGCTTGTCGCGACATGGCGCGGAGGTAGTGTGCTGACATTGCACAATCTGGCGGACCGGCCCGTGACGATCGACTGCACAAAGATCATCGGCGATGCGGACGTCCTGCCTCTGCTGAATGCGGCGGTCGACATCAACCCAACGGACGGCGGAACGACGCTGCGCCTCGGAGCCTACGGATACGACTGGCTCCGCCTTCAGTGACGACTGAGCCCCCTCTAGATCTTGGATAGTGGCGCAACTGTCCTCGCCGTCACACCCGGAGATGTCCCGAAGTTTGTTGAATTTCGTCGAGCGGTGTCATGAGCAATTCGCCGGATGGTAAGACCGATCTCCTGAAGCCGGGCGATGAAGGGGCGCCTGGGACTACCGGAAGCGGAGAAAACTCTGTCCGGAGTGCGGAGGGACGGGCCAGAACCCGGGCGAGCCGTGCCTCCGCTGTCTTGAAACCGGAATTGTACAGGAGGGGTTGGAGGCGGTTGATGTCACCTCAGGTGCGGAACTATGGCGCGTTTCTTGCCGGTATGAGGAGGACGTCGGCATGATCCGCCGCCTCACGCAGCCCCTTGAATGACGCGTGTCGGAGCTTGCTGTCTCCGGTCCAGCCGCGGTACTCGATCTCAGCAATCAGATCGGATTGCACAAAGACGAGCTTCTTCCCGCTAGGCGCATATGGCGGCCGCTCCGTCATCATCCCGTCCAGCAATAGCTTCAGCTCGCGCACCTGGTCGCCTTTGAAGCCGGTACCGACCGAGCCGACATATTTGAGATCGTTGCCCTCTCTGGCTGCGAGAAGAAGGCTCGCGATCGCACCGCGGACCTTGCTCGACAACTCGTAGCCAATGACGACGAAGCTGTCGCTCTGGATGCACTTGATCTTGAGCCAATCGCCGCGGCGGCCGCTTCGGTACGGCTTGTCACGATGCTTCGCGATGATTCCTTCCAACCCGTGTTCGCAAGCGATCCGCAGAAGGTCGGCCCCCTCGGCGTGGACCTCTTCCGACAACCGGATGGTTCCGGTGTCACCCTGAAGCAGATCCTCAAGCAGATGCCGGCGCTCGACGAGCGCCATTCCGGTGATGTCGTGACCGTCGAAATAAAGGAGGTCGAACGCGTAAAAAACTATTTCGTCGCCGGTGATGCGCTTGCCGCCGCGTCCACCAAGCGCCTTCTGAAGCCCGGAGAAGTCCGACCGCCCTTGATCATCAAGGACCACAGCCTCACCGTCCAGAATTAGGGATGGGGCATCGAGTTCGGTCGCTGCCGATGCAATTGCAGGGAACCGGGCAGTCCAGTCATGGCCATTGCGGGTCAGCACCCGCGCCTGTCCGCGATCGAGGTGGACCGCTAGCCGGTAACCATCCCATTTCACCTCGAAGGCCCAGTCTGGACTTACCGGAGGCTCGGCCGCCAACAATGCGAGGCATGGCTCCACCCGGTCCGGCATCCGATCGAAAGGAAGCTGCGGCTGCCTGGGATTGCGCGGCCTCGGCGCCTTGCTACGGGCAACAACATCCGGCTCCTGCTGGAGGCCGATCGACTTCGGAGGACGGGGACGCTTCACCATCCTGCGATTTCGGCTGAAACCGATTAAGAGACCGTGATCTCGACGGCCGTTGCGCCCCGTGCTCCTGCCGGCATAGCTAACCGTCTCGTTTCCTATGACACCGCTAAGGAGCGTTCATGGCACTGTTGGTCGGGTTGATGCTGGTCAGTCTCCTGAGCGTTTTCCACCACGTAGCACTTCGAATACTCGACCGATCAACGGGCCGCGACCTGGTGCGCCCGAACCTGACGGTGATCGCGATCTTTCTGGGCCTGCTCGTCATCCATACGTGCGAGATCCTGCTGTATGCCGTCGCCTACGCCGTACTTCTCCGGTGGTCGGAGATGGGGGCGCTCACTGGCGAATCATCATTTTGCTCGAGCAGCAGCGCGCCGACGAGGCGCTGGATGGCCTCATCGTTGGGAAAGATGCCGACGACGTCGGTGCGCCGCTTGATCTCGCCGTTCAGCCGCTCGAT